>JAGBXH010000356.1 GCA_017629395.1 Clostridia bacterium
TAATACTATTCTAATTTCTTTACGAGTTCCCCTTCCTCCCATAGCGGGTACGCTATGGGAACCCTCCTTCCCCCGAGGGGACGGCTTCCGCAAGCTTGCGCAGTGGATCTCGCTGCAGCTCGGGCACACTCGCGTTCTGACATGCCACAGGCATGTCATTCATTACGCTCGCGCCGCTTCGCTACCCCCGGGGGACGCCTTTACAGCGCGTATCCGCATCCTTTGCTTGTCAATTGCGGTTGCGGTGGATGAGGTGCATCATGCGGACGCTCCCTCACCAAAACGGACATTCTCTTGCAAAACTAATCAAATTCATAGACAAAATAGTACAAGAAAAGGGCTGAGTGATTCACTCAGCCCCCTTTTTTATGATTCCGTCAGTCCGTATGCACGTAAAAGCTCACCCAGCACGCGTTTTTCTCCGGGCAGCATGGGGCAGAGCGGCAGGCGAAATTCCTCGCGGCACACCCCCATCATGGCAAGTGCGGTCTTGATGGGTACGGGATTGACCTGCGCCATGCTGGCATCCATCAGGGCAAGCACGCCAAGGTGCGCGCGGGCGGCTTTTTCGTGCTGTCCTGCAAAATAGGTGTGGCAGATGGCGTGCATGACCGAGGGAATGATATTGCCCACCACCGAGATCACGCCTGCAGCACCAAGAGAAAGCAGGGGCAGGGTGAGATTGTCGCAGCCGGCATACAAGGGCAGGTCGTCCCCGCATGCTGCAATGATACGCGCTGCAAGCCCTACGTCACCCGAGGCTTCCTTGATGCCGCGGATGTTGGGATGTGCCGATAGGGCTTTGCAAACCGAAACGGGCAGGGAGCAGCCGGTACGCGCGGGCACGTTGTAGAGAATGACGGGCTTTTCCGACGCCTCTGCAATGGCACAAAAATGCAGCTCCATGCCGCGCGGCGTGGCTTTGTTGTAGTAAGGGGTTACGCAGAGTAGCGCGTCGCATCCCGCGCGGCACATGGTGCGCGCTAAGGCGCAGGCGTGCGCGGTATCGCTTGATCCCGCACCGCCTATGATGGGTACGCGCCCGTCCGCTACTTGCACGGCGCAGGCGCAAAGCGCGGCTTGCTCGTCCTCGGAAAGGGTGCTTGCCTCGCCCGTTGTCCCCGCGATCACCAGCGCGTCCGCACCGCCGCGGATGTTGCTGTCCACAAGGTTTTCAAAGCAATCAAAATCAATCTTGCCGTCAAGAAACGGCGTAATCAGCGCGGTTGCGCTGCCGCGAAAGATGGGAGAGGGGGATTGGTTCATATCTGTTTCCTCCGAAAGGGTGAAAATTTCAAAAAACGCTTGAAAAATATACGCTTTTATAGTATAATTACAATGTATAGCCATGTGCGTTATACGACAGTATATGACACAAAAACCGAAAGGATACGACTATGAGCGTCATTATCAATAAAAAAGCCCCCACCGACCTGCGCACCGCAGATTTTTACTACGATCTGCCCGAGCGTCTGATCGCCCAGCACCCCGCAGAGGTGCGCGACGGCTCCAGACTCATGGTGCTGAATCGCGAAAAGGGCACGATCGAGCATAAGCATTTTTACGATATTATCGATTACCTGCGTCCCGAGGACGTGCTGGTCATCAACGATTCCAAGGTCATTCCCGCGCGCCTTTATGGGCACGTGGCGGGCAGGGACGAGGCAAACATTGAGCTGCTTTTGCTCCGCCAGCGCGAGCTGGATACCTGGGAATGCCTGGTCAAGCCCGGCAAGAGAGCAAAGATCGGCATGGAATTGGTCTTTGGCGAGGGCATGCTGACGGGTAAGGTGGTCGAGATCACCGAGGAGGGCAACCGTCTGATTGCATTTGATTTCGACCGCGAAAAGCACGCCAATATTTACGACGTACTGCACCAAGTGGGCATTCTCCCCCTGCCTCCCTACATTACCGAAAAGCCCAAGGATCAAAGCAGATATCAGACCGTGTACGCACGCGAGGAGGGCTCGGCTGCCGCGCCTACCGCAGGCTTGCATTTCACGCCTGAGCTGCTGCAAAGAATCCGCGACAAGGGCGTTGCCATCGCCCCCGTCATGCTGCACGTCGGACTTGGTACGTTCCGTCCCGTCAAGGCAGAACGACTTGACGAGCACGTCATGCACA
>JAGBXH010000357.1 GCA_017629395.1 Clostridia bacterium
TGCGCGCACAGGTCAAGATACGCTATCAACACGCCCCTGCCCCCGCAACCGTCACGCAGACGGGCGAGGATTCCCTGCACGTGGCATTTGACACACCGCAGCGCGCGATAGCCCCGGGGCAATCCGTCGTGATCTACGACGGTGACGTTGTCATCGGCGGCGGGATTATCAGATAATCAAAGCAAAAACAGCGCAGACCGCATGGTCTGCGCTGCTTTTTTAAAATCAGTTGATGGAATCCAGATAAACGACGATGATGTCGCCTTCCTTAACGGTCTGAACGTACATGGGGTTATCCAGATTGTTCTCACCGTTGAGTGCGTAGGTCCAGAATTCGCCCTTGCCTGCGCTCTTGGTGCCAATCTTGGTGATGACCTGCTGAGTGTCATCCTGGAACTCGATGGGCAGCTCGTAGAGATCGCAAACGTCGATCAGTACCTCGGTAATCGTAGGCTCCTTGTCGCCGACCTTGTCGTACTTATACGCATACTCGGCATCCTGTGCGAGCACTTCGCCGTCAGGACCGTCTTTAATAGTAAACTTAACGTTCACGGTAGTTCTGACCGCCTCGGGCTCCTTATCACAAGCAACCATGATGCAGCCGATCATCAGCATAGCAAGTACCAATGCCAAAACTCTGTAAGATTTCATTGCAATATCTCCTTTGCTTTTTTTAGACATGTCTATTATACTGCACAAAAGCACATTTGTCAACTGTTTTTTTGCATATTTTATACATTAAATAGGCAACGGAGCTGCAATATCAGCATGTATGCAAGCCATAGCACGTGCGCCCAGACAATTACTGCAGCAACAGATGAAAGACTTTGCCATTGCAGCGCGCACAAAACGGCGCACAGCAAAACTGCCAAAAGCAAGAGAAATGCTATGAGATAATTTTGTCTTACGAAGAAAACGGGATACCACCAATACCCCGCAAACAGCATCAGCAAAAAGAAGAAGCCGCCGCGCCAAGCAGAGATGCTGTTGCTGCCGCACGCACAAAGCACTGCGCCCAGCGCACCGCCCAGCAAAAAATACCAAAGCGTCCATAAACATCCCATCAGCCACACGGGCGGCAGCAGATGTCGGATACCCATTTGCGTGATCCCTGCATTCGGTGCGCCCCACCAAAGCCGCACGCCCAATCCCAGAAGCACCAGCACACCGCCTGCGATCAAGGCGCAGCTCAGCGTGCTGTTGTTTTTTTGATTCATACCATCACCCCATACAGAATATGCGCGAAAGGTCGGACGTATGCCCGACCTTTCGCGCAGTGATATTCGCCCGCGGACAAGTGTTATTACGCTTTGCGTAGTGATATTGCGCTTCGCGCAGTTATTCTTCCGCTTCTTGGGCGTTTTCCGATTCGGAGTCATCATGCGTGTGCGCAGGACAGAGCTGCGTTTTGCACCGCGTGGCGTACCACTCGCCTCGGTATTCCCCTTCTGCGAGCGGCACATCCCACAGGAAATACGGTGCATCCTTGACATACACCTCTTGTGGGAAGCTGCGCTTGCCGCGAAGAAGTCCCGCATCGCGTACCGCGTCAAGAGGGCAATCGGGACACGCCACCCCGCCAAATACCGTATCATACGGCACAAGCACGTGAGTTCCGCAGGTATGCACGGGAGCGTTCTCACGGGTAAAATAGCCGATACGTGTGCGCGAGGCACGCAGATCGCACGTGCAGGCATATCCGGGCAAAACCCCCGAATCGGCACAGTATACCATGGGGCGTACGGTTTGGGGCATGGTAAAATCGGTGGGAGCATCGTCAAATATCCCCGCGTCGTACAGCCGCGTCATGACCTCGTCCCATGCAATCGCACTGACGTTGCTGCGTATGCCCTCCTTTTGGGCGGAATAGTCGTATCCCGTCCATACGCCGCCAAGCACAGCAGGCGTATATCCCACAAACAGCCTATCCACTCCCCTTTGCGTTGTGCCCGTTTTTCCTGCAACCGCAACGCGCTCGGAAAGCAGGATCATTCCCTTAGCCGTACCCCGCTGCACCACGCCCTCCAGCATTTTGGTCATGATGGCAGCATTCTCCCGTGACAGCACCTCTTTTGGCTGACTTGTACGCGAAAGCAGCACTGTCCCACGGGCATCGGTCACGTAGAAATAAGAACGCGCAGGCAGGTACGCACCGTTATAAAATACAGTATAGGCATCCGTCAGCTCGCGCAGAGTCACACCTTGCGCAAATTGCCCCAATGCCAAGCCTGACTCGGTATCGTCCGCTTCACCAAGTGAGCTCATACCAAGCTGCTCACGCAAAAACGCAAGGCTTTGCTGCTTTCCCAGCTGCGTAAGGATCTGTACGGCAACCGTATTGACAGACTCTGCCAGGGCAGTTGAAACGTCGGTCAGCCCATGGTAGGCAAAATGCGCATTTCTTGGCCAGAGCTTGTCATTTTCAAAGCGTAAGGGCACGTCATCGTACACGCTTGCCCAGTTGATCACACCCTTCTCCAGCGCGGGTGCATATACCGAAAGCGGCTTGATGGCAGAGCCGGGCTGCAGACGCACGTCGGTTGCATAATTCTGCACGCGGTTGGCACGCTTTTCGCCGTTTGCCCCCGCAACGCCGAGAATATCCCCTGTGAAGGGATCAATGATGATCATGCACCCACGCTCGTCGCGCTCAAAAATGTCTGCCGCAGAAAAGTATTCTTGGACAATTTCCTGCACGCGCTCATCCATTGCAGCGTAAATACGCAAGCCTCCGCTGTATACCAAGGCACTTGCCGCTGCGCGGGTGTATCCGTATTTTTGGCAGAGATCGCGCGTCACGTCCTCAATGACCATGTCCTCATACCACGAGGCGACCCTGTTTTTTTGCCTTGAACGCTCCGAAAATTTCAGAGGCTGCAGGGCTTGCGCGTATTCCGCTTCATCAAGATACCCCTGCTCATACATGCAAGATAAGATCAAGGCTCTGCGCTGCTCGTTCCATTCGGGATGCGTGAAGGGATTGTATCGCGCCGGATTATTGGTAATGGCTGCAATACATGCGCATTCTCCCACGCTCAGCTCCGTAATATCCTTTGCAAAATAATATTTTGCCGCTGCACCCACGCCGCGGCAGCCGTCCGCTAAATTGATGACGTTGAGATACATTTCAAGAATCTCTTGCTTATCTGCACGGCGCTCCAGATCCAGAGCTGCAAACATTTCGCCAAGCTTTCGGTCGATGCTGATGCGGTCGTCCCCTGTCAGATTTTTGACCAGCTGCTGCGTAATGGTCGACGCGCCGAACGATTTTCCGCCCGTGCCCGAAAGCTTCTTTTTGGCATACGCCACCGCCGCCTCGCCCGTGCGCAGAAAATCCACGCCCTCGTGCTGCCAGAATCGCTTGTCCTCTATGGCGACAAAGGCGTCGATCATGGCGCGCGGAATGCTCTGTATAGAGGCATATTCGTAAAGTGTGCTGCCGCCGCACAAGGGACCGATCTCGTAAGCCTCGCCCTCCCTTGCGGCACGGTCGGAAAAGGCATACGCATACAGGCGCGACGTGCCGCCCGAGCGCGCGATATTCAATAAGGTATCGGCCACGCGACTATTCATGTAAGGACGCAGATACACGTACCCCGCCACACCGCACAAAACGCCCGACACAAGCGAAATTGCAAGCAGCGCAGCAGCAATTTTCAAAAGCTTTTTCACCCTGATCCCCTCTTTTTTATGACGTATTTGCATAGACGCGCCAATTCGGGCAAAAATAATCATGCAATTATGAAAAAGCGAGGTACAAGCATGAGATCTTTGAAAATTGCCTTCAGCATTTTACTATGCGTTACTATTCTTTCTGTGGGAGCATCGGTGGTATGCGCGGTGATTGCAGGTAACACAGCCGAATCCTTCCGTGATTACCGTTCCTCGGTCATCACAACGCTCAGTTCCCTGCACGGACAGCTCTCAAGCTCCAAGCAGGCGTTTACCGATGCGCTGGCGCGCCTGGACGGCTTACAAAACGAGAGCGAAAACCAATCGACCGCACCGGAATCGACCGCACCCGAAACCGAAAGCGAAAGCGAGAGCATCAAGCAGCCCGAGGCGGCACCCGAGACAGACACACCCGACAGCGCAGCTCCCACCGCACTTTATACCGTGCGCGAAATTGGCGGTCGTATCGGCATTTTTGACGCAGGCGGCGCACTGGTGCGCACCGTAAACGTACCCGTGGCAACCTTGCCCCGCGCCGACAGAGAGCAGTTAGCCGTCGGCATTACCATTCATTCCGAAGAGGAGCTCAAAGCCCTGATCGAGGACTTTTCGGGATAAATAAACAAGGTCAGCCCCATGGGGCTGCAAAATTAGCGAAAAAATTGAACAAAGGGCTGCTTGGCAAGGCAGCCCTTAATGCTTTCAAATAGTAATTGCCGCAGGCGCGGGCGATCACTGATCGCCCCTACGGCTGTTTTTGTTTGGGTTTTACTTAACAAAACCCACAACATAGCCACTCGTAGGGGCGAGAATTTCGGCATAGCCGAAATATGTGATCGCCAGCACCTACAGCAACTATCTATAAAAACAAATAAGGACTGCATCAAAACGATACAGTCCTTGATTTTTGCGAAATTCACCGCTAATTTGTCAGCCCCATGGGGCTGACCTTTATTTGAGATTTGCAAGCAACTACTCTTCCACGTACACCACAAGCGGCGTCAGCTGCTCTCTCGTTTTCTTTGACATGTCAATGCTTTCCCATTCCGCCTGCGTCCCAACAAATCGAATTTCCTTGATGTCCTCACAGTATTCAAAAATATTATCATCGATCTGCAGAACACCGTGATACAAGGTCACCGTTTCAAGCCTGCTGCATTGCATGAACGCCCATTCACCGATGCGCTCAATCCCTCGGGGGAGCTCGATACTTTTCACGTTAGGAACACCTTTAAGCATATACGCCTTGATCTCTGTCAAATTCGCAGAAAGCCTGATTTCCGTAACACGCAGACAGGACGTAAAGGCGTGCCCATGCACCTCCGTCACGCTATCAGGCAAAATCACTTGGGTAATATCGGTAGCACAAAAAGCATATGAACCTATAGTTTTCAAGGTACTCGGGAAATTGATTTCCTCCAGATAATAGGCATCCGCAAAGGCAGAATCTCCGATCACCTCTACGCCCTCGGACAATTCCACCCTTTTTACCGAACAATTGAAGAAAGCATATTCTCCGATCTCCTTTACCGTAGAAGGAACGGATACGAAATCTATCAAAACATTAAAAAATGCTTCTTTACCAATCGCTACAACCGGATATCCTCTATACGTAGGAGGAATGTATACGTCCGTATCCTTGCAGTTTCCTATCCCGCTGACTACGTAGACCGTTTCGCCATTTTGGTTTTTCATGTCATATTGCAATCCCTTGGACCATCCTTGCTCCGGTTCCTCGTCGGTGATCTCGGGCTCTGTCTCGGTTTCCTTTCCGCCATCCGGTATGACTACGGTAAAGATCAACGCCTCTACCTCTTTTCCCTCAACAGACTTGACGCAGATCGACACGCGGTGCGAGCCGGGCGCAAGATCGGCAATGGGGATCAGCACCTCCATACGCGAGCAGGATTTGCCACCCATATGCTTCGACACCGCATGGACTGTGCTGTCAGCCTCCTGCGAGAAAGATTGGTCAAACACCCTTTCCCCTCTGTCAATGGAATAGCCGTAGGTGCCGGGCGTGGTATGCCCGAACGCCATCCAGCCGTACAAGCGCAGGTGCGTGACCTCGGGATCGCTCACGTTTACCTTACTGTTCCACGAAGCATACTCGGAAAAGACCTCGATTTCTCTGTCTCCTGCAATCATGTACAGATTATCATACGAGGGATGCACCACGATCGCGGGCGGCACGGGTGCGTGAGTGGTGCTTTCCTCCGGTTCGGTGCTCTCGGTTTGCGTTTCTGTCGTTTGCTCGGTGTCTTGACCAACCTTGTCGCCCGTCTCCTCCTCGGGTTCATCCGTCTGCTCCTCGGGCGTCTCGGTCTCTTCTTCACCAATGCCTTCCTCGTTTTCATGGCTATCATTACGCAGCGCGGCAATAAAACCTCCGAGCGCGTGCTTGGCGTCCTCGCCCAGCAATGCGGAAATGGCATTGTCGTCCTCGGTCAGAAAGATCTGCGCAAAATGCAGCACAGTGCCGTCGTATGCGGGGTACTTGTTCTCTACGTATCTGACGGCTTGCACGCTCACCACCGCTCCTGCCACCGTGACCGTCAGCGTGCTCACGCCCAACAAAAGCGCAATCACGGCAGCAATCATCGCCACGCGGAACACAGGCTTTTTGCGCAGGGGCACGGGAGCTTCGGCGCGCTCGATGAGATCAAAATCGATCTCGCTCATGAGTTCAAATAAGGTTTGATTGGTCATAGCGCAAAGCCCTCCTTTTGAAGGAATTCTTTGAGCTTTTGCCTTGTGCGAGAAAGGATTTTGAACACGTTTGCTTTGCTGATACCGTATCGCTTGGCAATATCCTCAATGCTGTCCACGTGGTAATAGCGGCGAACAAATACGTTGCAATCACGCTCGGGTAAATCGCGCAAAAACAGATTAAAGCTATGCGCAAATTCCAGCCGTTCATAATAGCTGCTGACGTCCTCACCGGGAGCTGCCACCTCGGCAAGCTCCTCAAGCGCAAGCTCTACCTCACCGCCGCCGCGCTTGTCGCGCATCTTGCTCTTGCGTCGGTTAATGGAGAGATTGCGCGTAATACGCCCGACGTAAGTTTTCAGCACTTCGGGGCATGCAGGCGGAATGGAATTCCACGTGATAAGCCAGGTATCGTTGACGCATTCCTCGCTATCCTGCATGTTTTGCAGAATGCGGATGGCGATCCCCATGCAATACGTGCCGTATTGCTGCTCGGTGACGGCAATGGCGCGCTCGTCTCGCGCATTGTACAGCGCGATGATATCCTGATCCTTCATGGCGTTTTCTCCTTTCCGTTTTGTTCAAACAGCAATCTGTGCAGCATCTTTTTGGCGCGGAATATTCTGCCGTTGACCACGTTTTGCCCAAGTCCCAGCATTTCCGCAATTTCTGTGTTTTTCTTGTTTTGATAATATTTCAGTATAATGACCTCGCGATAATGCGCATCCAATGCGTCCACCGCACGGCGCACCTCTGCCGAGTTTTCTGCTTGCGCCATCAGAAACGCAAGATCATACGCCTGGGCATCGATCAGCACGTCTGCATCGGGCGCATCCGAAATCATGGAGCTGCGACGCTTCTTTTTGTGATAGTGATTGATGACCACGTTGCGCGTATACACGTGGATGAGCGCAGCGGTCGAGTCACCGTGCGGCTGCTTGAACATCTCGGCATTCAGGCAAACGCGGTAAAATGTCTCTTGCACCGCATCCTCGGCATCCTGTCTGTTGCGCAGCACGGCGTACGCCATTTTGTACATTTGCTTATAATAAAGCTCGTATATCAAGGTCAAGGTTTTCCGCTGCTCCGTACTCAGATCGGGCAACGCAACGCGATTTTCGTCATGCATGATATGCTCCCCCAAAAAGTCTTTCTACTTACATACACAACTTCCATACGAAAATTTGACAGATTTCAAAGAAAATTCTTCAAATTTTCCCGTTTAGTATATTAACAAGGGAGCAGGGCAAAAAATTCGCGGTTTTAAATTTTTTTTGCAGGAGCGGATATTGACGGGGCGTCTGCCGTCAAGCAAACGCCCCGTGAGTTTATTGATAGATCACGTTTTCCTTGCCCAGCAGATCAATCAGCTGCTGCATGACGAACGGTGAGAGTGCAATGCCCTTTTCTTGCGGGATATACGCTTTGGTCTCGCTGTTGTAAAATACCAAAGGCACGCAAAGTCCCTCGTCAAAAATCTCGGCAAGGTTGCGAGCCTTGCGGTACAGCGTGCATTCGGTATCGGGCACGCGCAGGTAGAGCTTTTTGATTTTTTGGGGACGGGTTGGTGCGGCAGGAGAAAGCCCCTGCCCTACCGTATTACGGTTAGGTGCGGGCGATTCGTGAATCGCCCCTACGGCATTTTGGGTAGGTGCGGGCGATTCGTGAATCGCCCCTACGGCTTTTTGGGTAGGCGCGGGCTTTGGCGTATAATGCTCGTCGTCCACAAGCTCGCCTGCCGTGCTGATCAGCACCTTGACCTCGTCCTCACGCACAGACAGGTTTCCGTCCACGTAAAGGGCATTATCCATGCGCACCAGATGCCCAAGACTTTCATAGGTTTTGGCAAACATCAGGCATTCGATCTCGCCCGTGCGGTCTTCCAGCGTAAAAAACGCCATGCGCTGGTCGTTTCTCGTCGTTTTGACTGTGACCGAGGTGATCACGCCCGCAATGCGCACGCGTGCACGGTCGGGCAGCAAAGCCCCCGTTTCGTCCGAGAGTGTGCCGATATCCTTAGTGCGCAGATCGGCAATGCACTTATCGTAACCGTCAAGCAGATGTCCCGAGAAATACATACCCGACGCATCCTTTTCCAGCATCAGCTTTTCGCGCTTGGTGTATTCGGGAATAGAGGGATAGGAGAACGAGGTCTTAGCCTTGACCTCGGGCACCATGCTGAACATATCCAGCTGCCCTGCCACGTTGTCGCGGTTTTTCTGCGACACGGTATCAATGATCTGCTCATACGCGGACAACAGTCTGGAGCGATACGTGCCGAGCGCATCAAACGCACCGGCTTTGATGAGTGCCTCGATCATGCGCTTGTTCATATCCTTTCCCGACATGCGCTCCACGAAATCCTCAAAGGAGGTAAAATCGTGTCCTTCGCGCTCACGGCACAGCGACTCGACAAACTGACCGCCCACGTTTTTGAGCGCAAGCAGACCGAAGCGAATGGTATTGCCGCTGCCGTGAAAATCGGCACGGCTGCGGTTGATATCGGGCGGCAGCACGCTAATGCCGCGCTTATTGCACTCCCCGATGTACTCCGCGATCTTGACCTGATTGCCAAGCACGCTGGTCAGAAGTGCCGAAAAATACTCACAAGGATAATGCGCCTTTAAGTATGCAGTACGGTAGGAAAGCACGGCATACGCAGCTGCGTGCGATTTGTTAAAGGCGTAATTTGCAAAGTTGGAAAGGTCATCAAAGAGCTTGGTGGCGGTTGCCTCATCCACACCGCGCACAGCCGCTCCCGCAATAAAGTCTGCGCGTTCTGCCTCCAGCACGTCTGCTTTTTTCTTGGACATGGCACGGCGCACAATATCCGCGTGTCCAAAGCTGTAGCCCGCCAGCTCGCGGAAAATGCGCATGACCTGCTCCTGGTACACTGCACAGCCGTAAGTTTCCTTCAAAATCGGCTCCAGCAGCGGCGTGTCGTACTCGATCTTGGAGGGATCGTGACGGCACTCAATATAGCGCGGGATCGAGTCCATGGGTCCCGGACGGTACAGCGCAATGACCGCGATGATGTCCCGGAAGCACTCGGGGCGCAGCTGCACAAGCACCTGCTTGATGCCGCTTGACTCCAGCTGGAATACGCCCGAGGTGTTGCCCTTGGCAATCAGCGCAAAGGTGTCCTTATCGTCGTACGGAATGCGCTCAATATCAAAATCGGGATGTGTTTCCCTGATCTGGGTCTGTGCGTCGTTGATAATGGTCAGATAACGCAAGCCAAGGAAGTCGAACTTGAGCAAGCCGAGGTTTGCAATGGTATCCATATCGAACTGCGTGACCACAGTACCGTTACTGTGCGCCAGCGGCACGTATTCGCTGACAGGCTTGTCGGTAATCACGATGCCCGCCGCGTGAATGGAAACGTTACGCGGCATGCCCTCCAATGCCATGGCGGTATCGATCAGCTCGCGGTTTTTATCTGTATCATTGTAAAATTGTTTGAGCTCGGGCAGCTTCAGCGCATGCTCCAGGGTAATGCCCAGCTCCGCAGGCACGGCTTTTGCAATGGCGTCCACCTCGGCATACGGCATGCCCATGGCTCTGCCGCAATCTCGGATGGCGGCACGTGCGGCAAGCGTACCAAAGGTGATGATCTGCGACACGTGTTCCCTGCCATACCGCTTTGCCACGTAGTCAATGACCTCGTCGCGGCGGTTGTAGCAAAAATCGATATCAATATCGGGCATGCTGACTCGCTCGGGGTTGAGGAATCGCTCAAAAAGCAGATCGTAGCGAATGGAATCCACGTCGGTAATGCCCAGCGCAAACGCCACAAGTGAGCCTGCGCCCGAGCCTCTGCCGGGGCCTACGGGAATGCCGCGGCTCTTGGCAAAGCGCACGTAATCCTGCACGATCAGAAAATAATCGGCATATCCCATCTGCACGATAACGTCAAGCTCATACTTGATTCTCTCGCGATAGGTCTGCTCGTCTGCTGCGTCAAAGGTAATCTGTCCCTTCCCGACGCGCTCGGCAAAGCCGCGCTCGGCAAGCTCGCAAAGATACGTTACCGAGTCCTTGCCGTCGGGGCACGGGAATTTGGGCAGATACAGCGTGTCAAAGTCGAACTCCACAGAGCAGCGGTCGGCAATGCGCACCGTGTTTTCAAGAGCCCCCTCGTATTGCGAGAACAGCATGCGCATCTCGCCCGTGTCTTTATAGTAAAATTCGTCGGTCTCAAAACCGATGGGTCTGCCGTCCTCGATGGACGAGTTGGTCTGAATGCACATCAGAATTGCCTGCGTGGCGGCATCGCGACGGCGCAGATAATGGCAATCGTTGGTTGCCACAACGCCAAGCCCGCATTCGCGCGCCAGGCTGTAAAGCTGCGGCAGGATCTGCTTTTGCTCCATCATGCCGTGATTTTGCAGCTCGATAAAGAAGTTATCCTTACCAAAAATTGCAGCGTA
This sequence comes from Clostridia bacterium, assembly GCA_017629395.1. Classification (GTDB taxonomy): domain Bacteria; phylum Bacillota; class Clostridia; order Oscillospirales; family CAG-272; genus SVQP01. Next base: position 10,812 of record JAGBXH010000357.1, read on the forward strand.
TTCCATGGCGGTCTGCTTGGCGGCAGCATAATCGCCTGCAGACAGTTTGCGCGGAATCTTTCCCGCAAGACAGGCGGAAAGCGCAATCAGCCCCTTATGGTGCGCGCGCAACAGCTCGGCATCCACGCGCGGCTTGCCGTAAAACCCTTCCGTAAAGCCTTTGGATACA
>JAGBXH010000358.1 GCA_017629395.1 Clostridia bacterium
AGACAAATGCGTAAGCTGTTTCTTTGACGTAGGGCTCCGTCTTGCTCCCGCCTGTATAACGATCTTGTTATGGGAATATTTACAATTTTGTCTTGCTTTGGGCACAAAATTGGAGTATGATATTGTAAAGTATGTAAAAGGGGGAGTGTGCCGTGTTCGGATATATTCGCATATTGCAGCCCGAGCTTAAGATCAAAGAATACGGGCACTATCGCGGCGTCTACTGCGGTCTTTGCCGTCAGATGGGCAAATGCACGGGGCAATGCTCCCGCCTGACCTTGCGCTATGACGCGGCAGCTATGGTATGCCTGCGCATGGCGGCACGCGGTACGCAGCCGACGTTTACCGAGAAACGCTGCCTTGTGCATCCCTTGACCAAAGCGCCCGTGCTGGATTCGTGCGAGGAAACCGAAACCGTTTCCTGCATCATGGCAGCCTTGGCGTATCATAAATGCAAGGACGATATTGCCGACGAGCGCGGCTTCAAAAGGCTGGGCGCGCGCGTGTCGCTGCCGTATTTTGCCTATTTGCGCCACCGCGCCAAAAAACGCTTGCCCGAAATCGATACCATTGCCGCACGCGGCATGCAGACCTTTGCCAAATCCGAAAAGGAGGCAGGCGGCTCTGCGGATATTCCCGCAAACGCCTTCGGCGAGCTGATGGGAGAGCTGCTTTCTCACGCAACTGATGGCGAGGCGCACGCCGTGCTGTATGAGCTCGGCAAATCTTTGGGCAGATGGGTGTATTTGCTGGATGCTGCGGAAGACTATGAGCAGGATGCGCAAAAGGGAAGATTCAACGCGCTGCATGCGCTCTACGGCTCGCAGAGCTTGACCGACGAACAGCGCACGTCGCTGGATACAACGCTGACCCTGGAGCTTGCCGATGCGGTTGCTGCTGCGGATCTGATCGATTTTGACGGACGGGATGATTTGCGCGCGGTCATCTATAATATTTTGTGTCTTGGAATGCCCGCACAGGCAGATCAGGTACTGTATCCCAAAAAAGAATGTAAAAAATGCAAAGGAGAGCGCGGAGCATGAATGATCCGTATAAGATCCTCGGTGTCAGCCCGACAGCCGACGAGGACGAGATAAAAAAAGCATACCGCGCGCTGGCGCGTAAATATCACCCCGACAGAGATGCGGGAAAGCCCGAGCTGCAAGCAAGCGCGGAGCAAAAAATGAAAGAGATAAATGCTGCTTACGAAGAAGTGCAAGCCATTCGCAGCGGCAAAAAGCAGAGCGCAGGCTCTGCGTACAGCGGCGGCGGGTTCAGTGCCAACTACAGCCCCACGGGAGATGCGTTGTATACCGATATCCGTCATCTGATCAACCTTGGTCAGACCGAGCGCGCCTATACCCTATTGATGGGCGTGCCCGAGCAAAAGCGGGGCGGGGAATGGCATTTTTTGACGGGGTGCGTGTACGTGCGCATGGGCAGACGCGCGGACGCTATGCGTGAATTTGACATTGCATGCGGCATGGATCCTCATAACGCCGAGTACCGTACCGCAAGAGAGCGATTTGAGGAGCAGGCAAACACCTTCCGCACGCAGCACACCACGCAGAGCAGCGGCTGCAGCTGCTGTTCCTTGTGCGCGACCTGCCTTTGCGCCAATCTTTGCTGCAGCTGCTTAAGAGGGTGATGCGCCATGAAAAAGACTCCACCTAAAAAGATATCCACCGTGCAAAAGACCAAAAGGCTGACGGTCAGCGCGCTTCTTTGCGCACTGGGTGCAGTCATGCTTTGCATGGGCAGATTGTTTGACGGCAGCCTGGATCTTTCCATGGCAGCACTCGCCTCGCTGATCACGGTGTGGGCGGCGGAGGAGCTTGGCGGCTCTTATCCTTGGCTGATCTGGCTTGTGACTTCGTTGCTTGCCCTGATTACCATGCCATTTAACACGGCGGCTTGGGAGTATCTCTTA
>JAGBXH010000046.1 GCA_017629395.1 Clostridia bacterium
ATGACCTCTGCTCCCTCGCCTACGCTGACCTTGTTGCGCTGTACGAAGCGGTACAGCCTGCCCTGCTCTGTTTCCATAGGCACGCCTGCAGCCTCAATTGCACTTGCTTCCTCTTGATTATATTCCGTTGCCGTTGCAAAATATGCTTTTTCACGCATATATCCGCACTCACCAAGCAGCTGCGGGTTGTTCATGGGGTCGTCAAGGTAAAATCCCGTGCCGTAGGTGCGGTGCGAAACGCTTTCCAGCTCGGTCAGCCATTCGGGATTGAATTCGTAGCCCTCGGGATCGGCAGTATAGGCATCCATCGCCATGCGGTAGGCGTTGGTGACCACGGCGGTATAGTACGCGCTCTTCATTCTGCCCTCGATCTTAAAGGAATCGATACCGCTGTTCATGAGCTGCGGAATGCACTCAATGGTGCACATATCCTTGGAAGACATGATAAACGTACCGTGCTCGTTCTGCTCGATCGGAATAGGCATTTCGGGACGCTTTTCCTCCACCAGCACGTAATTCCATCTGCAGGGCTGCGAGCAGGTACCGCGATTGCCGTCACGTCCGTTGAGCGCGTTGGCTAAGAGGCATCTGCCGCTGTAGGACACGCACATCGAGCCGTGCACGAATGCCTCCAGCTCCACGTCCTCGGGAAGTGCTGCGCGAATGGCAGCGATCTCGGAAAAGCTGAGCTCACGTGCCAGCACCAATCTCTTTGCGCCCATTGCCGCCCAGCCGCACGCCGCCGCGGGGCTGATGATGCTCGCCTGGGTGGAGATGTGGATCTCCATATCGGGCAAAATTTCCTTAATGGTCATCAGCACGCCCATATCGGCTACGATCATGGCGTCAATGCCATAGTCCTTGATCTCGTAAAGGAACTTGCGCAGCAAGGGATACTCGTTGGTGCGCGGCATGGTGTTGACCGTCAGATACAGCTTTTTGCCGCGCGCGTGGGTGTATTCCACCGCCTCGCGAAGCTCGTCGTTTGTAAAATTATCTGCTGCAGAACGCATACCAAACATCTGTCCTGCGCAATACACGGCATCCGCTCCGTACAAGAGCGCCGCCTTGAGTTTTTCAAAATTCCCCGCCGGGGATAAAAGTTCAGGCATAATCAGTTTCCTCTCTACTTATATAGACGTCAAAATTCCAAAAAAGTTCCCTGTTTTTGAAAATTATTTTTGATTTTTCTCGTTTTCCTGCATTTTTTTGTATTTTTTTGCCTCAATTGCAGGGCGAATGACCTGCGTATATACGATCAAACCAACCAACACGCAAAGCGTCAGGCAGGGCCAGATGATGTATCCTTGGGGCGTCAGGATCAGCACCAGAACAAACGCCAGCAGCGAAATGCAGAACAGCGACACCAAAAACGCGGTGACCAGATTGCTCTTTTTCTTTTGCTGCGCGCGATACGCCTTAACGTCGTCGTTATCGTGGCTTGCGCCCGTTGCCGCCAGATCCTCCAGTCTTTTGATCTCCTTGGCGTACTGCTCGTACAGCGCGTCCGCATCGCGGTAGCCGTGGATCTTTTGCAAAAGAGAAAGAGAGCGATAATACTCATGCACCGCGCAGGGGGCAGGCTCGGTCGCCTCGGTATAAATTTGCAGCTTTTCATCTTCTGTGTATGCCATTTTTATTCTCCTTAAAAATACGCACAGTTTTTTTCATTATAACATATTTTTCGCAAAATCTCAAGTGCTTTTTGCAAATACAGCAGCTAAAAAAATAAAAAAGGGCTGCCTTTCGGCAGCCCTTAAGGGATATTGGGATTTATTCGGGCAATTTTTCTGCGCGGGGCAGACCGGGCCACTCAAATGCCTCCTCAGACTTCTCGTAGCCATAGCTGAACAAGGTATCGGGGTCGGGCGTGTCAGTGATCAGATGGCGACCGGGGGTCATCCCCTCAAGCTCGGCAAGCACCCAAACGTAAGTACCTTCCAGATTGGAGTACACGTCCAGCTCGTACAAGTCGGAATAGTAGGCATAGCCCGCCACGCCGTCCGTGATGGTGCAGTCGTCGTAGATGGCACCGTGATCGAACACAAAATCTACGTTGTGCCAGTTGTAGGCAAGGCGATAGAAGCAGCCATCCTGTGGGATGTTGAGATACAGGCAAACGTTGGTGGAGTCGGTCATGGAGATCACGCCACCGCCCCATTCGGCAAGGTAATCGATCGCGTCCTGTATGCAGGAGAATTCCTCCCCGTCATCGGTGACGCAAACGGTATAGCCGAAATCATATCTGCCATCGTAGCAGGTGGTCATGCCGTCCATAGACGTACCGACCGCGATCAGGTTATAATAGGGGTTGTTGGGGTCATCCTTGTCAAACTGATCGCGTCCTGCGGTGACCTCGGTTTCAGGCTCTGTTTCGGGCTGGGTGGTCACCTGCTCAGTGGTGATCTCTTGCGTAGTCGGCTCCTCGGTGGGTGCCTCGGTCATTTGCTCGGTAGTCGTTTCCAAAGTAGTCTGCTCCTCGGTGTTTCCTTTGTCGCACGCGGCAAACGCGAGCACCAAAAGTGCACACAAAATCAAAGAAAGGGCGCGGATCTTACTCATACATACCTCCTTACGGCATATTTTGCCTTTTTCATTATAGCATAGCATTCCCCTCTTTGTCAACAAAAAAAGCCTCTGCAAGGAGGCTTTTTTCTTTATACCAGGAAGGATGCAAGCAGCGTCAGCACACCGGCAAAACCGAAATTGAGCGCGGTAAACTTTGCAAGGTACGAGCCTGCCTTGCCGGGATTGTGCGCGCAGTATTCGCGGAAGGTGATCAAGGATGCAAGCGACGCGATCAGCGTGCCTGCGCCGCCGATATTCACACCCAGCAAAAGTGCGGGATAATCGGTGGTGAACTGCGAGAGCAGGATCGCCGAGGGCACGTTACTGATGAACTGGCAGGAAAGCACCGAGAAGACCAGCGTGTTCTTTTCGAGCAGTCCGCTCATGAGATTGCTGACAGCGGGAATGCGCGCCATGTTGCCCGCAAAGATAAAGAAGCAGAAGAACGTGCCCAGCAGTCCGTAATCCACCTGACCGAGCGCGCGTCTGTCCATAAACAGCAGCGCAGCGGTAATGATGATCAGACCGATCCAATACGGAATGACGCGGAAGACCACGACCAGCGCAAGTGCGAACAGCACAAGGTAGATGACCGTGCGCCCTGCGGGCAGGCGTTCACTTCCCTCTTCGGGCATTTCCAGCTTGGTACCGGGCAGGCACAGGCAGCAAAGCGTGATCAGCGCGATAGCCGCCAGGAACGGGATGAGCATGATGCCCATAAACTCGCCCGTGGGGATGTTGAAGAAGCTATACAGATACAGATTTTGCGGATTTCCAAAGGGGGTGAGCATGCCGCCGAGATTTGCGGCAATGTTCTGCATGATGAATACGAACGCCATGTACTTCTGCATGTGAGTAAAGGTCAGCACGAAGTAGCCCAGCGGCAAAAAGGTTAAAAGTGCCATGTCGTTGCTGATCAGCATGGAGCCGATAAAGGTCACCCATACCAGTGCCAGCACCGCCATACGCAAAGATCCCGTGCATTGCACGATCTTGCGCGAGAGCACCGTGAAAAAGCGTATATTTTTAAGCGCACACACCACAGCCAAGGTACAGAACAGACAAGTCAGCGTCTTAAAGTCAAAATACGACAAATAAGCCGCATCCGGCGGCACGATGACAGCCGTGACGGCAGCACATGCGGCAGCGATCAGCAGCACCGCATTCCTCTTGCCGAATGCACCGATCTTGCGCAGCGTGTCTTGTGGATGTGCAACAAACCGAGGAAGCGTTCTTTGTTGAATCATAACAAAATCCTTTCGCCGGGAAAATTTTCACAACGAGAGCAATTATACTACACAGTGTATGCATTTGTCAAGAGATTTTCCATAAAAAAGTA
>JAGBXH010000359.1 GCA_017629395.1 Clostridia bacterium
CACCGCGGCAGAGCCATGCAGCTGTTGGTTGATTTCTTAGTAAAGAATTATAACGGAGTTTGATATGATTACAAGTAAGCAAAGAGCATACCTGCGCAGCCTAGCGCATGATCTGCCCACCATTATGCAGATCGGCAAGGGCGGCTTGGGTGATAATATGCTCAAGACCTTTTCGGACGCGCTTGACGCAAGAGAGCTGATCAAGCTGGGCGTTCTTGATAACTGTGAATACACCCCCCGCGATATTGCGGACGCGCTGGGCGAGGCGCTGGGAGCTGAGGTGTGCGGTGTGATCGGCAGAAAGATCATTCTGTACCGCCGCTCGGAAAAGAAAAAGAATCGCATCGAGCTGCCCTGATATGCTGCGCGTAGGAATTTACGGCGGTACGTTTTCGCCTGTGCATGCAGGACACGTGGCGGCTGCAAAGGCGTTCATGGAGCAGATGTGGCTGGACGTGCTTTACGTCATTCCCACGGGGACAACGCCGCATAAGCAAATGGACGGCGAGGTCACGGCGGCACAAAGACTGCGCATGTGCGAGCTTGCATTTGCCGACGTGGAGGGCGTGATCGTCAGCGATATGGAAATGCGCCGCGAGGGCAAGAGCTTCACGGTGGATACCTTGGAGGCGCTTGCAGGCGAGGACAGACGCTTGTTCTTGCTTTTGGGCACGGATATGATGCTGACGCTGGGCTCCTGGCGCAATCCCGCGCGCATCTTTGAATTGTGCTATCCCGTGTACGTGCGCCGCGAGAGCGACAAGGCGCTGGACGAGCAGATCGTGCAGAAGATTGCAGAATACAACCAAACGTACGGCAAGGTGGTGCGCAGAATTGTGACCGACCCCATTGAGGTCAGCTCGACCGAGATCCGCACCGCGATCCGTGCAGGGCAGGGAATCGAGCATCTTGTGCCCGCGCGCGTTGCCGCATATATAGAGGAAAACGGGTTATACCAATGAACAATGCATTGATTTTACAGCTGCGCGAGCTTGTAACGGCGGATATGTCACCTAAGCGCGCGCGTCATACCTTGGCTGTTGAACAAATGGCAGCAAGGTTAGCGGCACTTTATTGCCCCGAAAAGGAGCAAATGCTGCGCGTAGCGGCACTGCTCCACGACGTGACAAAGGAGTGGAGCACCGAGTGTCATGCGGCGTTTCTTAAAGAGCACGGCATCACGCCCACAGCTATGGATCTGGCAGCACCCAAAACGTTGCACGCAAAAACGGCTGCGCTGCTCATTCCCGAGCAGTATTCCGAATACGCAGATGGCGAGGTTATCTCTGCCGTGCGCTACCACACCACGGGCAGGGAAGACATGACGCTCTGTGAACAGATCGTGTACCTTGCCGACTACATTGACGACTCGCGCACCTTTCCCGATTGCGTGACTTTGCGTAACGCTTTTTGGGGAGCAGACCCCGAAAATATGACGCAAGAGCAGCGCGAAGCGCACCTGTTGCGCGTGCTGGTGCAGTCGTTTGATTTGACCATTGCGGGGCTGATCGAGGACGGTGCACCCGTCAGCGCAGATACGTTTTTGGCGCGAAACAGCCTGATTTTGAAACTGAAGATTGAAAAATAAACGAGAAATAGAAAGGAATACATCATGGAAGAGATTCTGAACAACGAAAACCAAGCAAAGAAGCCCTCTCTGATCGGTGCTACCCCCCTGCAGCTGGCAGAGGCGATTGCCGAGATTTTGGAAGATACCAGAGCCAAGGATATCAAGATTGTGGAGCTTAAGGACAAGACCGATATTGCGGAGTATTTTGTGCTGGCAAACGGTACCTCCTCTACCCACGTCAAGGCACTTGCAGGCGAGGTCGAGTTCAAGATGGAGGAAAGAGATATCAAGGCTGAAGCTGTTGAAGGCAGAGGCAACAACGCCTGGATCGTACTGGACTACAGCCACGTCATCGTGCACGTGTTCTCCCGCGAGGCAAGAGAATTCTACGATCTGGACAGACTGTACGGCAACTGATTTCACAATTTACAATTTGTTAACGAATATTTTTTGAAAAACGCGAAACGAATTTTGATTTTTTGCGTCTTTATAGGTAGAACCCCCGATAGAACCGGAATGATGGGAATATAAAGGTCGACTAATTTGTAGTGGATAACTAAACGATATGGTTGCGCGCCCAAAAGGCGTCCCCCGGGGGACGCCTATGCAGCGCATGTCCTTATCGCTTGAATGTCTGTTATGGGTTACTTCATTCGATGAAGCCTGAAGTCGACCGCATTCCGACAGAACAAAGGAGGACTCACTATGAAAAAATTCAAAAAAATAAACCTGTGCATAACGGCAGGCGCAATGGCATTTTTGCTGTGCGTCCTTGCCGTTATGCCTGTTTTTGGCATGACTCCCATTGATCCGTACGGCGCGGTGCCGCACTTTTCGCTCTATCCCGCGGGTGGGAGCAGCCCACTTGCCGTCAAATCCTTGGACGTGACGTGGCAGATCGACAGCCTGCCCGATTGGGACTACCGTGATGCTACGCAATATGCATCGTTTTTGGAATATCAGCCGCGCGTG
>JAGBXH010000360.1 GCA_017629395.1 Clostridia bacterium
ATTGAGCTTGACGACCATGCCGCCTGCTTCTGCATCATAGTAGGTGTCAACCGCGTTGTGGCCGCCCATAAAGTCTGCCATGAGCTCACCGCAAACGTACTCGGTCGAAATTTCGCTGTAGTCAAACAGAGGATATTCGATATAGTCAAGAGCACCCTGCTTTTCACAAACGGGCGTTTGGTTCCAGACAAAGCCCACGCCGTTGATCACGGCACGCTGCGAGCTGCCGATGACGTTGCCCGCGTCGTCCTTTTTGGGGTCAGAGCCAAAATTTCTTGCCACGTAGGTCGTGCCGCTCTCGCCCTCTTGCATGGAAACAAAGGTAGCAGAGCCGCCGCCGTCCATGTAAAATACGCTGTTATAGCCCAGCTCCTGGCAGAACTGCACGCCCTTGGTAAAGTTCAAGCCCAGATATTTGCCGGGGACCTGTGCGTTAATGGTCAGCATCATGACCTTACCGTCGTCCTTATAGCCGATCAGCGTGGTGGGATACTCGGAATTGTTGCCGTTAGGGGAAAAGATCTTACCGTCGTTGAGCGTGATCATATGACCGCCGATGGCGTCCTCCACCGTCTGCCAAAGCGCGGTGTTGCCCAGCTTATCGGTCAGATTCAGAGAGAAGGAAACGGTATCTCCCACGGAGAAGTTGTTTTTGAGATCGTTTACGCGGTTGCCGCGCGCGGTCAGCACTACGTTCTTTTCATTGAATGCAGGTCTGGACGAGGAATTTGCGGGATAGATCGCCTTGACCTTACCGCTGACCTTGCCGTCCACGGTAAACGCAGAGGAGTCTACCTCAATTTCGATCTCATACGCGTCCGCGAGTGCGTAGTTGGTGTCGTTGCAACGATAGTTATATACGATGAGCGAATTGTAAGCAGGCAGGCGGTTAATGCCGTCGGCTGCAAGCTCCTTGCCCTTGGTCTCGTTTTTAACGGTGATATCCACGATCGGAATACCCACCAGGGGCTGATTGGTCGCAGTAATACCAAAGGAAGCCTTGTCGGGGCTGGTCGTGCCCTTTTCACCGTTGGTGGCAACGTAGTTTTCCATGCCGATCTGCTGGGTCGCCCAGATCTCACCGTCGATCATGGTAAATCCGCGCGGCACCTTGAGCACCTTGGTGGTCACCTGCTCGTTACTGTGCACGCTCGTCATCCAAAGGTCACCGTTCACGGCTGCCAGCACGGTCTGACCGGGGTGAGAGGCGTTATAGGATGCGGAGGCACTCATCATGGTCTCGCCCGAAACCATGTACTGTCCGCCGTTGATGACCTCAACGGACAGATTGGTGTTGGAAAGGTCGCCGGTTGCGATCCAAACCTGTCTGTCACCATACGTGCCGGAGAGATTGATGGTATGGATCTGCAAGCCGGTATCCTTGCCGTCAACGGTCACGTTCTGTACCTCTCTGTCGGTCTCACCGCTCAGCGTGCCGACGGGGTCGTCCACCTGCTCGGCAGAAGCGGTCAGAGGAAGAAATACGCCCAAACAAATAGTCAAGCTCAAAAGGATGATAAGAAGCTTTTTCATGATCTGTCTCCTTTTTTTGTTTTGATTTTGAATAATGTAGCGGCAGTCAAAGATAAAACGATGAAAATGGGAGAGAGGAGTGTGCCTTGACAGCTCGTATTGCTTTGATTTTGTTCAAATTGGTGTGGCGGAACGTATTCCAGTCCCGGTCCCTCGGTGGGAATTTCAATGGTGGGTATTTCAGTTTCGGGTGTGGGGGGAAGCGTTTCTATTTCGATAGGATCGTCACCCTCTACGGGGATGCCGTTCTCTTTTGCATATGCCTTCCATGCGTCCATATCCTTGAAAAACAGCATATCGGATACGCATACGCGCTGTCCTGCGCTGATGTATTGGGCATAGTCCAGACGCATGCCGAGAATTTCGTCGGTCCAGGCTGGCCTGCCTGCCATTTCGTAGACTAAGTATTCCCATTTGCCGCCGTCGTAGGCTGCATTGATGGTACGCTCCCCCTGAGCAAAGTCAAAGCCTCCCGAGTAATAATACAGGGTAAAGCCCTTGCCGTTGATCAGCTTATCGGCTAACACGCGCAGCACGATCACGCCGTAATCCTCGGCACGCAGCAAAGGAAGTCCCGTTTTCTCACTATAGGTCTGCAGGCTGAAGCTGACAAAGGGGTCGTTAAAGGTTGAAATGGATTGTAAGATCAGGTGTCCGTATTCGTCAAAGCTCACGACGGACTGGTTTTCACCGCTAAAGCAATCTGCAAGCGACGCATCAAAATACGTAATCGCATCCGCTCTGCCGGAGGGTGCGCGCCCCTCCTCCTTATAAATGTCCGTGGGGGCTTTTCCTTGCTCGTGATGCTGGGTATAGGGCTGTGCGGCAGCGGCTTTTGCGCTCTCTTCATCGGGATGGAAGGAGATTGACGCAATATTGGCGTAGTCATTTGTGTTGGCGTGCCCGTCTATAAAGTCAAAGCGCATACCGTACACCGTGCCCGACCACATTTCCTCATCGCACAGCGGAATGACGTATCTGTGCCACTTGCCGTCGTTTGTGGGCTGAAAGGATACGTCTACACCACCCGTTGGTCCGCGCACCTCACCGGCGCACAAAAACATACGGAACAGCCCTTTTGAATTATGATCAGGCGTTTGCAGCGTCATGACCGCATAGCGGTAGTGGTCTGCATTGATCTGAATATCCTGCGTTTCCTTGAGATAATTGCCGAGGTTGAAATAAATAAACGGGTCGCCCGTTTCCACCGCCGGGAACAGACGAATGTACGTTCCCACGGTATCGTCCGCCATGATTGCCGCATCTACCGCGTTTGCACCGCTCAGATGCTCAAAGGGTGTGGCGGTCATGTACACCTCCAATTCTCCTTTATAGTAATTGGGGGCGGTGGTATAAAAACGCATGCGCGAGATCTGCACGGTTTCAGTGCTGCTCAGTATCAGCTTGCCGGCATATTGCGAAGAATGCAGCGCAATGGTCGTTTGAAAGGTTTCGTCCTCATTTTGTACCGACTCGGCAGAGGATGCAGAAAAGGATAATATCGAGTCGGCAGGGCTTTGCAGC
>JAGBXH010000361.1 GCA_017629395.1 Clostridia bacterium
CCCGCGGTCGATTCGTGAATCGACCCTACGAAGGAATTTCGAATTTGAAAACACAGACATACAAATACGTAGGGGCGACTGAACGAATCGACCGCCACGTATACACACATATAATGAAAGGAAGAAAATTATCATGAGCAATCCCAACGTAGTATTGCATATCAAGAATTACGGAGATATCAAATTGGAGCTGTATCCCGATAAGGCACCCGAAACGGTTGCTAATTTTGTCAAGCTGGTAAACGAGGGCTTTTACAGCGGCCTGATCTTCCACCGCGTCATTCGCGGCTTTATGATCCAGGGCGGCGGCATGGATGACGGCTTTAATCAGAAGCCCGCTAAGTCCATCAAGGGCGAGTTCCGCTCCAACGGCTTTGCAGGAAACGATATTCACCATGCAAAGGGCGTCATCTCCATGGCACGCACCCAGGTCAAGAACTCGGCTTCCTCTCAGTTCTTTATCATGCACGCAGAGGCAGGATACTTGGACGGTGAGTACGCAGCGTTCGGTGCCGTGACTGAGGGTATCGAGGTCGTGGACGCCATCGCCGCAACCAAGACCCGCAGCGTGGGCTGGTATGACGACGTGCCGGTTGAGCCTATCGTCATCGAAAGCGCAGAAGTGATCGCTTAAAAATGAATCTGACGGCTCGCTTTGCTCGTCTGTGGGTGGAGCGAGCTGTCCGTTTGTCACTTTTCATAAAAAAATATGCAAAAAATTGTGAAAAAATTTCAAAAAACACTTGACAAGCCCTTGCATGTGGTGGTATAATGGCTGTACCTCTGCAAAAGGGCTTTTTTATTGCGCCCATTTCGCGCCGCCCGAAAGGGCAATGGGTGCTCCGTTTTCAGAGGGAGGTACACGGGTTTTCCCGAAGAGGGAAAAACCAAATAATTTTTAATGGGAGGTGCCGAACAAATGGCTAATGACGTAAGAGTCAAGGTTACTCTGGCATGCACCGAGTGCAAGCAGAGAAACTACAACACCAAGAAAAACAAGAAGAACGACCCTGACAGACTCGAGCTCAAGAAGTACTGCAAATTCTGCCGCAAGCACACTCTTCACAGAGAAACCAAGTAATCTGGGGGGAGAGAGAATGACTGCTTTAATCACGAGAAGAAATCTCCTTGCCCTGTTGCTTGCAGTTGTGTTCGCTTGCTCTCTGTTCACCGTTGGTGCTTTTGCTACTGAGGAAACTACCGCAGCAGCTGAGGAGACTACCGTTGAAGAGACGACTACAGAAGCTGCTTCCGGCGAAGAAACTTCCGGCGAGGCTACTTCCGAGGGTGCTACTACCGAGGCTACTACCGAGAGCGGTACTGCTGAGGAGACCACCAAGAAGGAAGAGACCACTACCGAGGAGAAGAACTTCTGGGAAAAGAACTTCAAGCGCAAGAATGCTGACGGCAAAGAGGTTCTGTATTTGACCAAGATCATCGTTTGGGGTCTTGTAATCGCAGGCCTGATCGCAGGCGTAGTATTCTGCATCGTTAAGAAGGAGCTTGTTGGCGAATTCTTGCGTGCACTCAACAGCGAGAAGAAGAGAATCGTATGGAGCTCCTGGAAGGAGACCCGCAAGAACACTCTGGTAGTGCTTGCAGTGGTCGCAGCGATCACTCTGGTGATCTTCTTATTCAACATGGTACTGGAAAAGATCTTCGGCGGTGCAAGCACCGGTGGCGATCTGTGGTTCCAGAAGAGCCTGTTGGAGCTGATCAGAGGACTGTTCCCCTGATAGGTAAGCGGCGATGAGTGATATCGATGCTATGAACGTAGGCCCAAGATGGTATGTGGCGCACACCTATTCGGGATACGAAAACAAAGTAAAGACCAGCTTAGAGAAAATCGTTGAAAACCGCGGCTTGGGAGATCTGATTTTTGATATCAGAGTTCCTGTTGAAACCGTTGTGGAAAAGAACGGCAGCGAAGAGAAAATCACCGAGATCAAGGTCTTCCCCAGCTACGTGCTGATCAAGATGGTAATGACCGATGAATCCTGGCATGCTGTCCGTAACATTACCGGTGTGACCGGCTTTGTCGGCCCCGGATCTCGTCCCACTCCCTTGACCCCCGAGGAGGTCGAGGCGCTGAACATTGAAGAGGTTAAGGTAAAGCTTTCCTTCAACGTAGGCGATACGGTAGAGGTTGTCAACGGCTTGTTCGAGGGCTATTCCGGTGTTGTCCAGTCTATCTCGGACGACCTGAAGAACGTAACGGTGCTCGTAAAGCGTGGTCGCCGTGACATGCCCGTCGAGCTTGATGCATCCATGATCAAGCCCGCAAACTAAAAAGGATCCGAAAGACGGATCAAGCGTCCGCACGCGGACGGTCCTTAAATGGACAAATCTGCTCAGCCTGAGCAGAATCAGTGGGAGGGAGAAAAATTCTGCAATTCTCCCGCACAAGTACCACATATGGAGGTTAGTAAAAATGGCAAAGAAAGTATTAGGGTATATCAAGTTGCAGCTGCCCGCAGGTAAGGCTACTCCTCAGCCTCCCGTAGGTCCCGCTCTGGGTCAGTACGGTGTTGCAATTCCCGTATTTACAAAAGAGTTCAACGAAAGAACCAAGAATGACATCGGTCTGACGATCCCCGTTGTCATTACCGTATACGCAGACCGTTCCTTCACCTTTATCACCAAGACTCCTCCCGCACCCGTTCTGATCAAGAAGGCTTGCGGTCTGGAATCCGGCTCCGCAAAGCCCAACAAGAACAAGGTGGCAACCATCACCAAGGAACAGGTCAGAAAGATCGCTGAGACCAAGATGCCCGACCTGAATGCAGCAAGCATTGAGGCTGCTATGAGCATGATCGCAGGCACCGCACGCTCCATGGGCGTTGTGGTAGAAGACTAATAAGGAGGTATGGCTAAAATGGCAAAGATGGGTAAAAAGTACTCCGACAGCGCAAAGCTGATCGAGAAGTCCAGATTGTATGATACCGCAGAAGCTCTTGCACTCGTATGCCAGACTTCCAAGGCAAAGTTTGACGAAACTGTAGAAGTACACGTTCGTCTGGGTGTTGACTCCCGTCACGCTGACCAGCAGGTCAGAGGCGCAGTCGTTCTGCCCAACGGTACCGGTAAGACCGTAAGAACCCTGGTGTTCGCTAAGGGTGACAACGTTCAGGCTGCTCTGGATGCAGGTGCAGACTACGTTGGCGGCGCTGAGTACGCTGAAAAGATCCAGAAGGAAAACTGGTTCGAGTTTGACGTTGTAATCGCATCTCCCGACATGATGGGTGTTATCGGTAGACTTGGTAAGGTTCTGGGTCCTAAGGGCCTGATGCCCTCTCCCAAGGCAGGCACCGTTACTCCCGACGTAGCACGCGCAGTTCGCGAGGCTAAGGCAGGTAAGATCGAGTACCGTCTTGACAAGACCAACATCATCCACTGCCCCATTGGCAAGGCATCCTTCGGCGCTGAGAAGCTGCAGGAGAACTTTGACACTCTGCTGGGTGCCATCATCAAGGCAAAGCCCGCAGCAGCAAAGGGTCAGTACATCAAGAGCTGTGTTGTGGCTTCCACCATGGGCCCCGGCATCAAGGTTAACGGCGCAAAGCTTGGCTAATCTTGGCTTTTGAGCAATAGAAAAACGCACGATGCGATTGCATCGTGCGTTTTTTTGCTTATCAAGGGGAGCGCGTGACCATACGGGTAACTTCTCTTGAAAAGTTTGATCAAAACTTTTCAAGAAGGTTATCACGCGCTCCCCTTGATAAGCAAAAAAACGCACGATGCCATCGCATCGTGCGTTTTTTATTTACTCAAAATCCAAGATTAGCCAAGC
>JAGBXH010000362.1 GCA_017629395.1 Clostridia bacterium
ATGACCATGATCCACCAAGGGGTGGCGGTGGGGTTGATGAAATACATGACGAGAACGGCAATGCCGCCGCCTGCTATGGCAAAGCCGTAACCGATGGAAAGGAAGTATACGAACTTATAAAAGCCGACTGCGCACATCAGAGCGCAAACGCCCAAAAGAATTCCTAAAAGTCCCCAAGGCATATCACTTTACCTCCTTGAAATAGTTTTGGATGTATTCGGCAAAGCTTGCCTCTCCCGTGATATCCTTGCCCACAAGGTCGTGGGAAAGCGTCCACTTGGAGAACAGGATGATGTCGTGCTTGCCTGCCTTTTTGATCTTGGGCAGGTTTGCCAGCACGCCGAACAGCCAGATGGGTGCCCACTTGATCTTGGGCGGCTTGCCTGCTGCCTTGAAGCACATATCTGCCATTTCCTCGTAGGTGTAGGTTTCCTTGCCACCCACGTCGTAGGTGACGTTGGTGTCATTCATGTGCGAAACGATGAATGCCGCGAGATCGGGGCAGTCCACCACGTTTGCCTTGACGGAGCCATATCCCTTGAGCAGCTGCATCTCACCCTTTTGTACGTAAGGCTTGAATACCTTGCAAATATCGTAGAAATATCCGGTGGGACGGTAGATCACGTAGTCCATATCCTGCTTTTTGATCTCCTCTTCCACAAGGAACTTTGCGTGCAGCATGGGCACCTTTTCGGCACCGGGCTCGTCGCAGGAAATGACGGATACGTAATTGAATTTCTTGACGCCGGCAGCCTTTGCCTCGGCATAGAGGTTCATGTTGCCCTTGTAGTCAATGTCGTAAGAGGTGACACGGGTGGAAGCACCGGTCAAGCCCACGGTGGTGATGACCACCTCTGCACCGTCGCAAATCCCCTTCATGGTTTCGGGGTTGGTTGCGTCGATCTTGACAAAGGTGTATTTGCCCGCGCAGCCGTCAACGGGTGTTTCGCGGACGTCTGCCGCCACGACCTCGTGACCCTGTGCGCACAGGCATTTGAGAATTTGGGCGCCCAGATTACCGAACGCACCTGCAAGAACTACTTTCATTGTTGTCTCTCCTTGTATGCTGATTATTTTTTGTTCTTTTCCTTGGCACGCTTATCGTTGATGATCTGCATGTGCTCTGCGGTGATCAGCTCAACGTTGTTTTCGCGAGCCCAGTCTATGCAGCCCTTGAGCACCAGGGGCAGGAATACGCGCGGCACGCCCAGAATGGTCATGAGCGCGTCATCGGTGAACTTGATCTTGTCGTCGGCGCGGTCAGCCGCGTAGCGGACGCTGGCAAGGGATGCCTGACGCATCTGCAGCAGCTCTGCTCTCATGCGGGTCTTGCGGTGGAACCAGAAGTTCTTGGAGTCGCGGTAGCCGTAGTCCACGGGCAAAGGGGGGAAGTCCTTGGCGCGCACGCCGCCCACGATGGCGTCGCGGTACTTCTTTTTCATTAAGATCTTGTCTACGCGCAAAATGAAGTGCGCGCCGAACTTGGAGGTAATGCCGTTGAAGTCGTGGTAGGGACCCTCGTAGCCGTTCAGCTCACCGGGCATATCCTTGTCCGCACCGTCCAGCTCGCGCATCCAAGTGCACTCAATCGCTTCAATGGCATCGGTCAGCACCATGGGGCGCAGCTCGCCTGTTTGTTCCTCAAGCATGGATTTTTCCAGCTTGAAGTTGCACTTGGGCATCTTTTCCTCGGGCTTGTCGCCGGGCCAGGAAAGCTTGACCGCCTCCTTGAAGGTGGAGGGCTTGTCGTCGATGAAGTTGAGCGTGCACTTGCCGTTGCGCAGAATGTTCTGTGCGGTATTGGACGAGTTACGGCAGCACAAAAGCATGGCGTAATAGTCCTTGCCTGCTACGTAGTAGGGCTGCACCAGGGAGTAGGGACCCAGGTTGGTGGAGCCGTCCTCGCAAAGCGTTGAAATGATGACGGTGGGCATCGGGAAAAACAGGGAGGTCCGGTAGAAGTTATCCACGATGCGAAGATTTTCAAAGCTGCTCATGTTGTCTTTCTCCTTTAAGTGTATGTTATTTTAATATTTTTTCCAGTATTGGGTAGACCGCGTCAAAGTCCGCGCCCTCCATCGACCAGCAAAGCAGGGCTTCGGCAATAAATTCGGATGTAAAGGCAGCATCTTGTGCGCCGCGCAGCTCGCAAAGCGGCAGGATAAAGGCAGAGATCTGTCCGCGCAGCATGCGATGGCGAGCAGAAGAGCCGATGGCTGCCGATCTTGCGGCATCCGCGTCCGAAAACAACGCCTGGTTTTGCGCTGCAAACTCGCCAAGCGCCTTGTAAATGCCGCCCAAAAGCACCTTTGGCTGATCCTTGGGGAGGGCGGACATGATGTCCAGATACTGCTTCCAATCCTCAAACAAAAAGGATGCGATCAGCACGTCCTTGGAGGCAAAGTAGTTGTAGACCGTGCCCACGCCCAGCGAGCACGCGCCCGCTACCGAGCGCACGGTGGTCTGTGCGTAGCCGCGCTGTGCAATCTGTCTGCGCGCCTCGGCGAGCAGCTGCTCGCGCACGTTTTCAATGATCTTGGGCATTTTTATTCTCCTTTCATAAAAGCAGCAATGCTGTCTGCGCTGAAGGTGATCTGCTGTTGTGCGGTCAAGGTGGCGGTACCGTCCCCCTTTTGCGCACCGTATGCACCGAAATATGCGTGGTTGCCGCCCGTGATTTCAATTTCGGTTGTGTCTGTGGGCAGATTAGGGCGATTGTTTGCATGGTTTTCGCGGTTGAGCACGCCGTCCTCGCTGCCCACCAGCGAGAGTGCGCGCAGGTCTTTCTCCGAAAGGTCTGCCGTGGTGTATGAGGCAAGCAGGATCA
>JAGBXH010000363.1 GCA_017629395.1 Clostridia bacterium
ACTCCCTTGCGCGACCGCTTTGGCGTGCTGCTCAAGCTTGAGCTGTATACGCCCGAGGAGCTTGCACAGATCGTTCGCCGCAGCGCAGGTATTCTGGGCATTGCCATCACAGAGGACGGATCTTACGAGATCGCATCGCGCTCCAGAGGTACACCGCGTATTGCCAACCGCTTGCTAAAGCGTGTGCGCGATTTTGCCATGGTTCAGGGCAAGGATACCATTGATTCCGAGATCGCGGGCTATGCGCTCAACAAGCTTGAAATAGACGAATTGGGACTTGACAATACCGACCGCAGAATGATGGAAGCCATCATCAAGTTCTACGACGGAGGTCCCGTCGGACTTGACACGCTGGCTGCCACCATTGGCGAGGAGGCAGTGACCATTGAGGACGTATACGAGCCTTATCTGATGCAACTTGGCTTCCTTTCCCGCACACCGCGCGGCAGATGCGTCACTCGTCTTGCATATGAGCATCTTGGTCTTCGCGTGCCCGCTGCACCCAATAAAAACGGCGTAAACAATCAGGTTTCCCTGTTTGATCAAGACTAAACCAAAAAAAGAGCTTCGCTGTAGCGAAGCTCTTTTTTGTATAAAATTATTTCAGCTCGATCGACTGCACGTACATGACGTCGCCCTCGGCGCAAGCGTCAAAGTAGTCAAAACGAATGGCATTGACGTTGCCCGACCAGAATGCAAGTCCGGAAACGTTGATCTCCACGGTGTGATACTTACCGTCTGCAACCACCTGCGTGCGTACAGACTTGCCGCCTTCCGCATTCATGGACGAACCCGTAGACAAGAACAGCTCTGCCGTGTAAGCAGTACGGCTGTTCGTTGTGGGGATCATGTAGGTAATGACAATCTTCTTATAATCCTCTGCCTTGAGTACAGGGCTGGATTTGGTATAATCGATGGTAACGTGCGGGTCGGATGCTGCAGCGATAGTCAAAGCGGCTGCCTTTTGTGCCTCATCAAACGCAACAGTGGTATTGCTGGTAGGCTTGAGCTTCAAAGCATTCTGCAGATCGGAAAATACTATTTCTTGCAGGGATACAGCCACGCCCTCGTCCTCAATACGCTCGCTGATATAGTTCTTGTGCAGAGATTCATTGGTTGCGAAGTCCTTGTTTGCCTTGAACGTGCTTCTGATCTGATCCAGCGTACCGGTCGTCATCATATAGCTGTATTCGATAGGCTCAAAGGATACGATCTTCATGGTGCACAAGGGGGCTACGTAGTTGGTAGCACCGTTCAAGGAATCCTTGCTGCCGTTATATGCGTGTCTGCCTGCCAAGAAAATATCTGTGTTAGGAACGTATAAGCCAATGCCGTAGTTCTTCATACCGTTTGTCCAAGCACACCATGTTTCGGTATTGCTGTAACGGATCTTAAAGACGCAGTCGTTATGGTATGCGGCATCGCCCCAGAAATTGAGGTCGTCACGCGTATGCAGAGGCTGATCCTCCCAAGGCTTAGAGCCTGCATAATAGGAAAATTCGTCAAAATAGCTTAGCGTATAGAATGCGGGAAGCTCCTGGTTTGCATATCTGTGCTCCCAACCAGAGAAGTCCACGAAACGGTTATCCACACGCACGTAATTCTCTTCAAGAATATATGTGTTTTCCATATAGCTGATGGTCAGATCGCCATTATGACCCCAGTCCTGCGGCTGTGCCTTGATATACAGCGAATGATCGCCAACGACTACGTCGATAATACGTGAGGGGTTGCCATGCACGTCGCCGCCCTGTACGGGGTTGTAGGGCCATCTGACACCGTTGTAATCGCCGTCCTTATATTCGCCGTTTGCATAAGTGCCGTAATAAGACTGCTGAACAAGTCTGCCGGTGTCAGCCTGGTTGATCAGGTTCTCAATACCGCCGATCTTGTTTTTCTTGTCCTTCATATAGCAAACGCCACCGCCCCAGGAAAGGCGAACGCCCAGCACGTAGGAGTCGTTTTCAACGTAGTAGACGTCGTCAGCATATACCTCGTAAACCTCTGTCTTGACGTCACACAGAA
>JAGBXH010000364.1 GCA_017629395.1 Clostridia bacterium
GAAAAGCGCGTTATATACCTGCGCGCGGCGCGCGTTCATAACGGGGCAAATAATGCCGTTAAAATATCTTAAATTATACGCAAGAGCCTCCAGGGTGGAAACGCCCGCGCAGGGAATGTTCTTGCCAAACGCAAGTCCCTTGACGGTGGCAACGCCGATGCGCACGCCGGTAAACGAGCCGGGACCGTTGCTGACCGCGATCAGGTCAAGATCGTCGATCTCCCATTCGGCGCACCCCAGCGCGGATTCGATCATGGGAAGCAGGGTCTGACTATGCGTGTTGCCCGTGTTAAGCGTGTAGTGGGCGACCATGCGAGTGTCCTCGCAAAGTGCCACAGAGCCAACCACGGCGGTGGAATCGAGTGCCAAAATCTTCATCTGTCAGATCCTTTCTATGCGTATCTCGCGGCTGTCGGGAGTATCCGCGTTATTTTTGGTAATGATGACGCGCAGATAGTGAAGAGGGAGCGCGTAAGGGATCTTTTCGCACCATTCCGCAATGCAAATGCCGCGGTCGGGGTAATCGTCAAAGCCCATGGAGTACAGGTCGTCCTCCGAGTCAATGCGGTACATGTCAAAGTGGAACAGCGAGGTCTTGGTTGCCTTATTTCTGTATTCGTTGACCAAGGTAAAGGTGGGGGAGCGCACAAGGCTCTCGGGTGAGAGCACCGACGCAAAGCCGCGCGTAAAGGCGGTCTTACCCACGCCAAGGTCACCGTAAAGGGCAACGAAACGGGGCAGCGTTTTATCTGTCATCATGGCGTTTGCAAGAGCTGCACCCACCTCTTCGGTTTCGGTCGGGGAGAGCGTCTGCATGCAAAGGGGAAAAGTAAAGTCTTTATTCATATACATATCCTGTCAAAACACTTATTCAAACTAATTATAACACAAAAAGCCCTTATTGTAAAGGGCTTTTTGATATTGAATATGAGTTTTTTACTTTTTATCCGCATCGGACTTGGGTCTGTCCGCAACCTGCTCGCGTGTGCCGTCGGGGCGCACGATAACCGTATTATCCAAAATACCGGTCATGGATGCGCGGAACTCGCGGATATATTCGGTGCGAAGAGCCGCTCTTTCTTCAAGCTCCGCGTCTGTCAGCTGTTCGCCTCTCTTGACCTTTGCCGCAAGCTCATTGATGCGGTTAAGCTTTTCTTTTTCCATAGTGAATTCCTTTCTCAGTCAGCGGTATAGAGCTTATAGAGATCCGCGTACATGCCGCCCTTTTCGGTCAGCTCCTTGTGCGTGCCCTCCTCCACAATACCGTCGGACGTCAGCACCACAATGCGGTCTGCGTTCTTAATGGTGGTCAGACGGTGGGCAATGGTAATGGTGGTTCTGCCCACGGTCAGCTTCTCAATGGATTTCTGCACCAGTCGCTCGCTTTCGTTGTCAAGCGCGCTGGTCGCCTCATCCAAGATCAGCACGGGCGGGTTCTTTAAGAACACGCGCGCGATGGATACGCGCTGACGCTGACCGCCGGAGAGCTTGAGTCCGCGCTCGCCCACGTAGGTGTTATAGCGATCGGGCAGCTGATTGATAAATTCGTCCGCACCCGCAAGGCGTGCTGCTGCCTCGATCTCCTCGTCGGTGGCGTCGGGCTTGCCGTATGCAATGTTATCGCGGATGGTACCCGAGAACAGATATACGTTTTGCTGCACGATACCGATATTCTGGCGCAGCGAACGCATGGTCACGTCCTGAATGTTCTGACCGTCAATCAAAATCTGACCGCCCTGCAGCTCGTAAAAGCGGGGAATGAGTGAGCACAGCGTGGTCTTACCGCAGCCGGAAGGACCGACAAGTGCCACGTTTTCACCTGCGCGCACGTGCAGAGAAAGCTCGCTGAGCACGTTTTGCACCTTGTCCTCCTCATAGCGGAAGGTGACCTTGTCCAGCACAATGTCGCCACGGACGTTTTCCAAAATCTTGGCACCGGGCTTGTCCTGAATGTCGGGGACTACGTCTAGAATCTCGGAGAAACGCTCAATACCCGTCATGCCGCGCTGGAACTGCTCGGTAAACTCCACGATGCGGCGCACCGAGGTAAACAGCGTGGAAACGTACATCAAAAACGCGATATAGTCGGCGGCGTCGAGCTGAATTACGGGGTTTTTTGCGATCAAAAGCAACGCACCAACGACCACGACCACGATATAGAGCAGACCCTCGAAAAAGCGTGTGGACGCCTGGAACATGCCCATGTACTTGTACATCGTGCCCTTGATGCCAAGGAATTTGTGGTTGCCCTCGTGGAACTTTCTGATTTCCGTGCCCTCGTTGGCAAACGCCTTGACCTCGTGAATACCCAGCAGGCTATCCTCAACCTGCGAGTTGAGCTCACCTACCTGCACGCGTGACTGGCGGAAGGCTTCCTTCATCTTGCCGTTAAAGGAGATCAGCACTAAGATCATGACGGGGATCATGGCAAAGGTGATCAGCGCAAGAACGGGGTTGATGACCAGCAGAATGACGAATGAGCCCAAGATCTTAACGCCCGCGATGAAAAATTCCTCGGGGCAATGGTGTGCAAATTCCGTAATGTCGAACAGGTCGCTGGTAGTACGCGACATCAGCGTACCTACCTTGGTGTTATCAAAGTAGGAAAAGCTGAGCTTTTGCAAATGTCCAAACAGATCGCGGCGCATGTCGGTCTCCATTTTCGCACCGATGATGTGTCCGCGGTTTGCCATATAGTAGTAGGCAATGGTATCGATCAGACGCATGGCAAGATATACGCCGCCAAAGGTCAGGATCATGGTGACCGTCAGCGAAATGGGTTCCTCTTGCGCAGCACCCGTGATTTTTCTTACGATCAGCGGCAACGCCAGCTCGCACATGGTGGTCAGAGCCGCGCAGCAAAGATCAAAGATGATGTCCTTGGTGTAAGGCTTATAGTAGGGAAGAAACCGCTTGATCGGGTGTGTCTTTTTGGTTTTGTTTTTCGCCATGACACAAGCTCCTTTCTGTGTGTTGGGGGCTGTTGCATGGCAACAGCCCCTCGGATATGACTTTAAGCGCGAAGCGCAATACCCAGCTTGAACTTGAGGTCGTTTACGATCTTCTTGGAGATCTTGTCAGCCTCCTCAACGGTCAGGGTGCGGTCAGCGGCACGCAGCGTGACGCGGAATGCGACGCTCTTGTTGCCTGCACCCAGCTTTTCGCCGCGGAAGATATCGAACAGCTCGACCTTTTCTACCAGAGCACCGCCTGCCTTGGCGATCACGTTCATGATCTTGCCAACCTCCAGCTCCTCAGCGCAAACGAACGCGTAGTCGCGGGTTGCAGCGGGGAACTTGGGCAGGGGCTTGTAGTCGGGCTCGGTGTTGGAAACCTCGAACAGCGCGTCAAAGTCGATCTCTGCGCAAAGAACGGGGATGCTCATGCCGTAATTGTCAGCTACAACGGGGTGGATCTGACCGAATACTGCAAGATACTTACCGTCGGCAGTGGTAACAGTTGCGCATCTGCCGGGGTGGTAAGAGGGATTTTCGGTGCAAGAAGTATACTGTGCACCCTTTACGCCTGCCATCTTGAGCAGGTTTTCAACAGCACCCTTCATGTCGTAGAAGTCCGCATCGCCGTACATACCAACGGTTACTACCGTCTTTTCCTCGGGCAGGTTTGCGGGATTTTCGTCGGGCAGATAAATGGTAGCCATTTCAAACAGACGCACGTTCTGATTGGAGAAGTTATTGTTTCTCTGCAGAACTTCCATCAAAGAGGGCAGCGCGGTGGTACGCATGACGCTGGTGTCCTCACCAAGCGGGTTGGAGATGACGACCGAGGTGCGCAGAGAGCTGTCAGCAGGCAGCGCGATGGCGTCGTAGTACTTGGGGCTGATGAAGGAGAAGGTCTGGATCTGCGAGATACCCATGCCGTACATCAGCTGCTCGGTAGCCACAAACAGCTTCTGCTTGGGGGTACGCATGCCCTGCGTGGTTTCTGCCTTGATGCAGGAGGAGGGAATCTTGTCATAGCCCCAGATACGCACGATCTCTTCTGCAATATCCTGCATGCAGCCAAGGTCGGAACGGAAGGAGGGCACGTAAATGTTGCCGTTCTCTACGCGGCACTCCAAGGTGGCGAGAATGTCGATCATGGTCTGCTCGTCGATCTCGGTGCCAAGGAACTTGTTATACTTTTCGGGGGTGAAGGGCAGTACGACCTGCTCCTTCTTGCCGGGGTAAACGTCGATCAAGCCGTCCACCACGTCACCTGCACCCAGCGCCTCAACCAGCTGGCATGCGCGCATCAAGCCGGGCAGGCAGTTTTCGGGGTCAAGACCCTTTTCAAAGCGTGCGGAGGACTCGGTTCTCATGCCGTTCTTCTTTGCGGTCACGCGCGTGTCGGGACCGGAGAAGCAAGCGGACTCGAATACAACGGTCATGGTGTCGTTCTCAATTTCGCTGTTCAGACCACCCATAACGCCTGCCAGTGCGCAAGCCTTGTTTTGGTCTGCGATGACCAGCATGGAGGAATCCAGGGTGTGGCTGACGTTGTCAAGAGATACGAATACCTCACCGTCGCCGGCGCGGCGTACGTTGATTGCCTTGCCCTCGATCTGCTTGTAATCGAACGCGTGCATGGGCTGACCGTACTCCAGCATGACGTAGTTGGTAATGTCAACGATATTGTTGATGGGGCGCACACCTGCTGCACGCAGACGTCTGCGCATCCATACGGGAGAGGGCGCGATCTTGACGTTCTTGACTACCTTTGCAGCGTAGCGGTAGCAAAGCTCGGGTGCGCTGATGCCTACGGAGAGGTAGTTGTCAATGCTGTCACCGTCCTGCGTACCCTTGACGGAAACGGGAGGAATGTGCCACTCAAGATCCATGGAAGCAGCGGTCTCGCGGGCAAGACCGATCACGGACAGACAGTCGGGGCGGTTGGAGGTGATCTCAAACTCAACCACGGTGTCGCGGATCATTTCACAGTCGCAAATATCCTGGCCGAGATATGCTTCGTAGCTCTCGGGCAGAATCCAGATGCCGTTTTCCTCAACACCGGGGCAGTCGTTGGCGGTCAAGCCCAGCTCTGCAAACGAGCACATCATACCGTTGGAGTCAATGCCGCGCAGCTTGCCTGCCTTGATCTGCTTGCCCTCAGCCACGGTTGCGGGAGCAACTGCTGCGGGAACGATCGCGCCAACGAATACGTTCTGCGCGCCGGTAACGATCTGAATGGGTGCGTCAGCACCGATCTCGATCTGGCAGATCCACAGGTGATCGGAGTCGGGGTGGTGCTCCATTTGAAGCACCTTACCGATGCGAACGTTAGAAATTTCCTCTGCGAGTACCTCAAAGCCCTCTACCTTGGAGCCGGTATCGGTCATGCGGTCGCAGTATTTCTTGGTGTCCGTAATCTTGTCTGTATCAATATACTCGTGAAGCCAATTAAAAGAAAGATTCATATCTTCGCTCTCCTTTCTCAGAACTGCTCAAGGAAACGTACGTCGTTCTCATAGAACAGACGAATGTCGTCTACGTGATACTTGAGCATGGCGATACGCTCGATACCCATACCGAACGCAAAGCCGCTGTATTCCTCGGGGTCAATGCCGCACATGGTCAGCACGTTGGGGTGCACCATGCCCGCGCCCAGAATTTCGATCCAGCCCTCGCCCTTGCAAAGTCTGCAGCCCTTACCGCCGCAAGCAAAGCAGGAAACGTCCACCTCTGCGCTGGGCTCGGTGAAGGGGAAGTGGTGGGGACGGAAACGGCAGCGGGTGTCCTCGCCGAACTGTGCCTTTGCAAAGGTCTCCAGCATGCCCTTGAGGTCGCCCATGGTAATGCCCTTGTCAACGACCAAGCCTTCCATCTGGTGGAACAGAGGGGAGTGGGTTGCGTCCATCGCGTCGGAGCGGTAAACTCTGCCGGGGGAGATGATGCGGATCGGAGGCTTCTGTACCTCCATGGTTCTCGCCTGCACGGGAGAGGTCTGCGAGCGCAAGAGGATGTTCTCGGTGATATAGAAGGTGTCCTGCGTATCTCTTGCGGGGTGATTTTCCGGAATGTTGAGCTTCTGGAAGTTGTAAAGGTCATACTCTACCTCGGGACCTTCTGCAATAGAGAAGCCCATACCGATAAAGATCTCTTCCATATCTCTCTGTACTCGGGTCAGGGGATGTACGTGACCGACGCGGGTGGTCTTGCCGGGCATGGTAACGTCCAAGCGTTCAGCCTTGAGCTGCTCTTGGAGAGCGGCTGCCTTCTGTGCTTCAGCCTTTTCGGCAACAGCTGCCTCGATCTCCTCGCGCACCTGGTTTGCCAGCTGACCGATCACGGGTCTTTCCTCGGCACTCAGCTTGCCCATACCGCGCAATACGGCGGTCAGC
>JAGBXH010000365.1 GCA_017629395.1 Clostridia bacterium
GATATCACCGACCACCAGATCCTCGCTGTGTATGATCTGCACCTTGCCGTCGCGCAGCACCTTTGAGGTGGCGGCGGACATTTCCTGTAACGCTTCAATCGCTTTTTCCGCCTTGCTTTCCTGGTAAACGCCCAAAACAGCGTTGATCAGTACGACGGCAAGAATGATGATGACGTCTGTAAAGCCCTTGTTCTCCACCACCGCAAGCACACCGCTGATAGCAGCGGCAACAAGCAGAATGATGATCATGGGATCGGCAAGCTGCTCCAAGAATCTGCGGATAAGCGATTTGCCCTTAGCAGCAGCCAACTTGTTTTTGCCGTTCTCTTCAAGTCTCTTTTGCGCTTCTGCCGAGGTCAAGCCCTCTGCCGACGCACCAAGCTCGCCTAAAACGGCTTCTTTGTCTGTGCAATAAAACTTCATTGCATCTCCTCCTGTTGTTTTTTATTATTATTTTATATTTTTCCATAAAAAATAGACCTATCTGCAAAAAATACAGATAAGTCTCGTCATTTCAGGTAAAGCCAGGAAAAATTCCGTGCTATTGACTCTACCGCACTCTCGTGCCGACTACTCCCTTATGATGGGGCACAACGGGATATATTATAATAATATATTGTGAACAAATTTATAATAATTTGTACCGATAATGAAAATTTTGGATTTTTCCCGATAAGACCGGATTTTTGGAGCACTTTTTGCGTCTATATAGGTAAAGTAAGATTTTTCTTGCAATCAGAGAAGGAGTGTGGTATAATGGAAAAGAAAACAAATACTATCGCAAAGGAGATGCAAAAATGAAACGAAATATCAAGTTATATGCTTTATGGTATGCCGCGTTTCCACTTGTCGTTGTATTCGTGACCTTGGCGGTTGTGTTTTTGCTGGCGATGATCGGGAAAGAGAGCTTTTGTTCGCTTGCTGCTTTTCTCGGTATGCTGTGCATGGTAATCGTCAGGAGAGTGGTGCAAGCCAAAAAACTCAAGGCTTTATTTGGCAGTGGCGATATTGAGACTGTATGCACGTTCGTGCGCTATGCGGGTGCCAATTATCCTACGAGTGGGCTGTACATGCTTGCCGAGTGCTTTGCGGGCAGGTATGATTCAGCTATCAGGCATTGCACAAAAATGCTTAAAAAGCATAGATATAACAGGCGACTCGAGTATCAATGGCTGTCGGTGCTTGCTTTCTGCTATTTTGATCTGGACGATGCGCCAAAGCTGGCAGAGGTGTGCCGGGCGTTTGAGGAGCGCAAGGCAAAAGAGAGTGATCCCGCGCGTATAGAACGCACGTATGCGATTTTTGATTTTTATCGAGCCTATGCCGACGCAGATGGGGAAAAGTGCCAAAGCCTGCTTGATGCTGCTCAAAAGTCTGAAATGCCGATAGATATTTATCGCAGCGCCTTTATGGCGGCTCGCGTGGCGCAATGCCTGCAAAATGACGCAGATACTGCGCGTGCTTATTACGAGCAAGTGGCAGAAGGGAATCATGCAATCGGCTTTGTGCGCGTTGCAAAGCAGGAGCTGCAGGCAATGGATGCAGGACAGGCGTGTGCTGAGCTTCCCGAAATATTGCCCGACGACACAAAGCCTTTGCCGAAGTGCAAGGAATACGTGATCTGGCGTGTTGCAGGAGGATTCGTTTATCTGATCGGCGTGATCGTGTTTGTTTTAGCAGCCGTATGGCTTTTATGAGTATATTGACATAGCAAGTATTGAGTGTAGTGATTGTACTGCAGTTATTCAAAAAACAGAGAGGTAAAAATCATGCTTTCCTTTGAATGTGACTATAACGTAGGCGCGCATCCGCTGATCTTGCAGCGTCTGATCGAGACCAATTTCGTCGCGCAGCCGGGATACGGTGAGGACGCATACACCGCGTCTGCCAAAGCCAAGATCAAGACGGCTTGCGGCAGAGAAAATCTTGACGTGCATTTCCTTGCAGGCGGCACGCAGACCAATAAGATCGTGATCGACTCCATGCTGCATCCCGTAGAGGGCGTGATCGCTGCCACCACGGGGCACGGTGCGGCACACGAGGCGGGCGCGATTGAGGCGTCAGGGCACAAGGTGCTGACCGTGCCGGGGCATGAGGGCAAGGTGCATGCAGACGAGGTTGAGGCGTTGATCAAGGCGTTTTATAACGATGCAAGC
>JAGBXH010000366.1 GCA_017629395.1 Clostridia bacterium
CATATATCGGCTTTGACGGGAAGAAGTACCCGCATGCGACTCACAGAAAGTACCCGGTTGATGAGAGGGGCGAGGATGGCAGCGGCGAAATACATCCCCGAGCTCCGCCCCGAACGGTTTTCCCTTGTAGGCTGCGGCGGCAATTCCCCGTTATCGGAATGCGACTGCGCGTTTTTGACAAGCAGCCGACAGAGGCTTCTTTTGCAAGAAAGGAGCGAAGCAAGGTGGTAACACGGCGGCGTCCCCGCCCGTCCTTGATTTCGGTGCGTGCCGAGGTCGGGGACTTTTTATTTTTTATACACACAAAGGAGAAAACACTATGCAAATCTATGAAGAATTGCAAGCGAGGGGACTGATCGCCCAGGTCACCGACGAAGCAGAGATCAGAGATATGATCAACGCAGGTAAGGCGACCTTCTACATTGGCTTTGACCCCACCGCTGACTCCCTGCACGTTGGTCACTTCATGGCTCTGTGCTTGATGAAGAGACTGCAGATGGCAGGCAACAAGCCCGTCGTACTCATCGGCGGCGGCACCGCTATGGTCGGTGACCCCTCGGGCAGAACCGACATGCGTCAGATGATGACTGAAGAAACCATTGCACACAACGTTGAGTGCTTCAAGCAGCAGATGTCCCGCTTTATTGACTTTGGCGAGGGCAAGGCGATCCTTGTCAACAACAAGGATTGGCTGATGCAGCTCAATTACGTTGAGGTACTGCGCGACGTTGGCGCATGCTTCTCCGTCAACAAGATGCTCAGCGCAGAGTGCTACAAGCAGCGTATGGAGAAGGGTCTTTCCTTCCTTGAGTTCAACTACATGATCATGCAGTCCTACGACTTCTACCATCTGTACAAGAACTATGGCTGCAACATGCAGTTTGGCGGCGACGACCAGTGGTCCAACATGCTGGGCGGTACCGAGCTGATCCGCAGAAAGCTTGGCAAGGACGCTTACGCCATGACCATTACCCTGCTGCTCAACTCCGAGGGCAAGAAGATGGGTAAGACCGCATCGGGTGCCGTATGGCTTGACCCCAAGAAGACCACTCCCTACGACTTCTACCAGTACTGGAGAAACGTAAACGACGCGGACGTTCTCAAGTGCATCCGTATGCTGACCTTCCTGCCTCTTGAGCAGATCGACGCAATGGATTCCTGGGAGGGCGCACAGCTCAACACCGCAAAGGAAATTCTTGCTTACGAGCTGACCAAGCTGGTACACGGCGAAGAGGAAGCAGAAAAGGCACAGGCGCAGGCACGCTCCCTGTTCTCTGCAGGCGGCGAGGCAAACGCTCCCGAGTATAAGCTGACCGACGCTGACTTCACCGGCGGCATGGTTGAGGGTCAGATCGACATCGGCTCCGTCATGGTCAAGGCAGGACTTGTCAAGTCCAAGTCCGAGGCGCGCACCGCGATCCAGCAGGGCGGCGTGACCGTAGACGGCGAAAAGATCACCGATTTCAAGACCGCTTACACCAAGGCTGATCTTGCAGAGGGTAAGCTGTTCCGCAAGGGCAAGAAGACCTTTGTCAAGGTAATTGCAGAGTAATTGAACATCATTTCCCCGCCCGCGGCATGCCGCGGGCGGATTTTGTTGCTTTTTTTAAAAAAATATTCTAAAATATTGTCAGCAAAGCAAGGGGCTTTGCGACTTATAAGGTAGAGCCCCCCTATA
>JAGBXH010000367.1 GCA_017629395.1 Clostridia bacterium
GACGGATTGCATAGGGGAACTCCTCCTCCGAGGGAAGTACGGGAACGAGGGAGCGCTCTGCAAGAGCACCGTGACCGATCTCGCGGCGGCCGGGGCTGCGCTGTGCCTTTGCATCACCGGTAGAGTAGCCGGGCATATTGTAGTGGTGCATGTATCTCTTGGAGGTCTCCTGGTCAATGCCGTCCAGCATCTGTGCCTCGGAGAGAGTGCCAAGGGTTGCAATGGTCATAACCTGAGTCTGACCTCTGGTGAACAGACCCGAGCCGTGGGTTCTGGGCAGAACGCTTACCTCTGCGCCAAGGGGTCTGATCTGGTTCATGCTTCTGCCGTCAACTCTCTTCTTGTCAACCAGCAGCCAGCGGCGAACGATCTTCTTCTGGATCTTGTAGACCAGCTCGTCCATCATGCCGGGCAGCTCGGGATACTCCTCGGAGAACTTCTCTAAGATAGCGTCCTTGACGGGAACCATGCGTGCGTCGCGAACGGTCTTGTCATCGGTGTCGAGTGCGAACATAACGTCCTTCTCGCAGAAGTCGAAGATCTTGTCGAACATATCGTGATCCAGCTCGCAGGAGGGGTAGTCAAACTTGGGCTTACCAACCTCGTCGATAATAGCGTTGATAAAGCCGAGCAGCTCCTTGATCTCCTTGTGTGCGTACATGATAGCGTCGTAAACAACGTCGTCAGCAACCTGATTTGCGCCTGCCTCGATCATAACGACCTTGTTCATGGAAGCGGCAACGGTCAGCTGCATCTCGCTCTTCTTCTGCTGCTCATAGGTGGGGTTGAGGACGAACTCGCCGTCAACAAGACCTACCCAAGCACCGCCGATGGGGCCGTTCCACGGAATATCGGAAATAGCAAGTGCGGTGGAAACACCGATCATAGCGGTTACTTCGGGAGCACAGTCGGGGTCAACGGACATAACGGTCAGGGTAAGTGCTACGTCGTTACGCAGATCCTTGGGGAACAGGGGACGGATGGGGCGGTCGATGACGCGGCTGGTCAGAACTGCCTTTTCGGAGGGCTTACCCTCTCTCTTAAGGTAACCGCCGGGGATCTTGCCTGCAGCGTACATTCTCTCGTCAAAGTCAACGGACAGGGGCAAAAAGTCGATGCCGTCGCGGGGCTTTTCGGAAGCGGTTGCGCAGCAAAGCACAACGGTGTCGCCGTAGCGGCACAGAACAGAGCCGTTTGCCAGGCCTGCTACCTTACCGGTTTCAATCACCAGGGGTCTGCCTGCCAGGGTGTAGTGGAATACTCTGTGGTTCTTGAAGTTCATTTCAGAACTGATAATTGCGGAATTCATTTCTTCTTTTCTCCTCTTCTTCTACAAAATTCTTGGGGGCGTTTGTTTCGCTTACGCATAGGTTTTAGTACTTAAACCCGAGCTTGTCCGAGGTGTGACAAGCGCGCGTTTAAGTTCTAAATCCATGCGACGCGATGCTTTTGGCTAAAAAAACAGTTGGGAGTGGAGGCGGCAGACATATCCGCCGCTTTCCACTCCTGCAGTCATTACTTTCTGATGTTCAGCTTCTTGATGATCGCACGATAGCGCTCAATGTCAACCTTCTGCAGATAACCCAGCAGGTTTCTTCTGTGACCAACCATCTTGGACAGACCGCGACGGCTGTGGTTGTCGTGGGTGTTGCCCTTGAGGTGCTCGGTCAGGTTGTTGATGCGGTAGGTCAGAATGGCGATCTGAACCTCGGGAGAACCGGTGTCACCCTCGTGGATCGCATACTGCTCGATGATAGCCTGTTTTTCTTGAGTGGTCATGATGTTTTTCACCTTTCAAAATATATTTTTTGCAAAACGCGTGTCCCACAGAGATCGGCGGGTGAAAGTGCCGCAAAGCAGCCGTTTGCCCGAAGGCCGTGAGAACGCCATGCATAGCATATTATATCACACAACAAACGATTTGTAAAGGGGGTAAGCGCAAAAAATATTATCGGTTTTGAAAAAATCTCAACCATTATTATGAATGTCCTTGTGAAAAACGCCAAAGGCAGCGCATTTCTTGTCGCGCTTTGTCAGCGTCAGCACCCCTGCCGAGATCAGAAAGGCACCGAAAAGCTTACGCAAAAGGGCGGCGGGCAGTACCGAGGCAAGCGTTGCACCGAGCAGCGCACCGGGCAAGCCGGAAACGATCAGCAATATGCACAAGGGAGCGATCAGCTTGCGGTGCGAGAGATGCGCAAGCATGGAAGCCCCTGCAGAAAACAGAAAGAAGACCAAATTGATGCCTTGCGCGCGCAGCTGCGGCATGCCTGCGTAAAGCGTCAGGCAGATGACTAAAAGTCCGCCGCTACCGATGCCCAAGCCCGAAAGCAGGGCAATGGCGAAGGATGCGATGATATCGAGTAACATAATAATCTCCATGATTCGTAATGTAGGGACAGGCGTCGACTGTCCGCTGAAGGCTCTTATCTTACCAACATAAAAATCCCCGAAACGACCAGCAGCACCGCAAACAGCTTGCCGAGCGCGGTGGGTGTGATACGCCCAAGCAAAAGACCGCCGACAAGCCCGCCTGCTGCACCGGGGAGCACAAAGCGCGAAAGATCGGAGGGCGGGGCATTGCCGCTCGTTATATACAGCGTAGTAGAGAGCAGCGTCAGCGCGAGCGTGACCACGAGAGCGTTTGCACAAACGTCCCGACGATCGGGCAGCGTACGCTTGCAAAGCACGGACAGACC
>JAGBXH010000368.1 GCA_017629395.1 Clostridia bacterium
AAAGCATTGATTTCGTGTGTGCGGGAACGGATAAGGCGAGCGGTATTCGCAAGCTGTCTACCTGCCGCGGACTTGCGCCCGAGGTGATTTTGACCGTGGGCGACGGCGAAAACGACCTTTCTATGCTCCAGGCGCCCGATTTTCGCGGACATGCCATGCAAAGTGCCATGCCTGTGGTGCTCGATCGGGTCGAGCGTACCACAAAAAGCGTGGCGGCGTTGATAAACGCGTATCTGTAGGGACAGGCGTCCTCGACTGTCCTTGGGAGTGCCTATCATAAAAAACGGACAGAGATTGGCGTGATACTCTTAACGGAGTATCACGCCGATTCTATTTGCCGATGCTCTCTGCATCGCTCAAGAAAAGCTCGACAGCAAGAACTTTTACGCAATCAATCCCGCATTTGACAAGGGCTACAACAAATAAAAAGTAAAACGCACCAAACAAATCTTCGGGACGGCTTGAAAATTCAAGCCGTCCTATTTACTTTTGGATTTTGGTGTGGTATAATATAACATATACTAATTACACTAATGAGAGATTATAGTATGGCCAAAAAATATGTATTCCGCTTTGAAGGAACCAAGGATATGTTTCTTGATCAATTTAACTGGAGCAATGGTTATTTTGATGATATGGCTAGATATAAACATATTAACGATTATATATTAAAGTTGATCGGAACCGAAATTCACTTTGGTGTTGAACGAGGCGGACATTCAGGTGGGTATTGGTACGTTCCTACAATTATTGAGTTCGATGATCATATTGAGTTCGAAGGTAAAATAAAATACGTTAGTTCAAATGATAATATATTTATTCGAATTTGTGATAAGCTTTGGGAAGGAATACTATTCATCATTCTTTTGCCGATTATTGGTGTTTATAAGCTCTATGAATTTGTTAGAATTCTTTTGAAAAAACCCATAGATAAAGGACAATCGACAGAGGATAAATTGTTTGATTTAATGATAAATCATTTGGGGTGTACCAAGGTATAAAAATACTTCATATTGACTGTATTGGCGAAGCGAAGAATATCACTCACTTATAAAGCAGAAAAGAGAGAGTTTCACGGAATTTTTTAACCGTGCTACTCTCTCTTCTTTTTATTGCGAGTTTCGCATTTGTTTAACAAATTTATCGGGCTATGCCCATACCCTTATTTTTCCGATAAGGACATCTCCCTTTTCTCTGTCCGCTTTTGGTTTTCTTAATCAAAATATCCCAGCTTGTAAAGCAGCTCTGCGCACAAGAGTGCGCCGCCTGCCGCACCGCGCAGGGTGTTGTGTGCAAGGGCTACGAACTTGTAGTCGTAAATGGTATCCTCGCGCAGTCTGCCAACCGTCACGCCCATGCCACCGTAAATGTCACGGTCCAGCTTGGTCTGGGGACGGTTATCCTCTTCCATGTAGGTGATGAACTGCTCGGGGGCGCTGGGCAGACCGAGCTCCTGAGGCTTGCCGCTAAAGGTCTTCCAACGCGCAAGGATCTGCTCCTTGGTGGGCTTGTTCTCAAACTTGACAAACACAGCCGCCATGTGACCGTCGGTCACGGGCACGCGAATGCACTGCGAGGTGATCGCGGGACCTGCTGCCTTAACGATCTCGCCGTTCTCCACCTTACCCCAAATGCGCAGGGGCTCCTGCTCGGACTTTTCTTCCTCACCGCCAATGAAGGGGATGATGTTGTCAATCATTTCGGGCCACTCGTTGAAGGTCTTGCCTGCACCGGAGATTGCCTGATAGGTGGTGACCACCATTTCCTTGATGCCGAAATCCTTGACTGCGGTCAGCGCGGGCACGTAGCCCTGAATGGAGCAGTTGGGCTTGACGGCAATAAAGCCACGCTTTGTGCCAAGACGCTTTTTCTGTGCTTCAATGACCTCGTAGTGGTCTGCATTGACCTCCGGAATGACCATGGGCACGTCGGGCGTCCAGCGGTGTGCGCTGTTGTTGGAAACCACGGGGATCTCTGCCTTGGCGTACGCCTCCTCCAGCGCCTTGATCTCGTCCTTCTTCATATTGACCGCGCAGAACACAAAGGAAACGAGCTCTTTTACCGCTGCGATGTCCTCGGAGCTGATGATGGTCATATTCTTGTATTTCTCGGGCAGGGGAGTAGTCATCTTCCATCTGCCGTCCAAAGCCTGTTCGTAGGTCTTGCCCGCGTTACGGGGGGATGCGACCAGAGCGGTGACTTCAAAATAGGGGTGATTTTCCAAGAGGGTCAGAAAACGCTGACCAACCATACCCGTTGCGCCAATGACGCCGACTTTACATTTTTCCATGGTAATTCTCCTTTACAATAGAGATGAAACGATACTAATATCATAGCACATAAGTGCCGTGTATGCAACAGTTTTTTGCAAGAAAAAATAAATATTATGCAAGATTGTACAAAAAGCGCGGTTATTTATTGTGAAATGCGGGAGCGTTGTGCAATAAAACGAGAAAATCCGTCACTTTTGCGCGTTCTTTTGTTCTACGACCACGCTGTACACCTCGTTTTTATGTACGCCCCTGTCTTTGGCGGCTGCTTTGATGGCGTCCTTCTCGGACATGCCCGTATCCACGTAATATTGCACGTGTGCGGGAATGCTCATATCCTGCCAGAATGCGCCCGATTCTGCGCTCTCGCTCGCGCCTTCAATGACCAGCACGTACTCGCCGCGCGGCTCTTTTGCGGCGTAGATCTCCATCGCACCGTCCAGGGTCGTACGCT
>JAGBXH010000369.1 GCA_017629395.1 Clostridia bacterium
CAATATTATAGTTGACAATGCCCTCGAACTCCTGCTCCATGCCCGTCAGCTCGTGATAGTGCGTGGCAAACAGGGTCTTGGCACCGATGCGGCGGCTGTGGGTATACTCCACAATGGCACGCGCAATGCTCATGCCGTCAAAGGTGGAGGTACCTCTGCCTACCTCATCGTATATAATCAAGCTCTTTTGCGTGGCGTTTTGCAGAATGTACGCCACCTCGGTCATCTCCAGCATAAAGGTGGATTGACCCGACGCCAGATCATCCGACGCACCCACGCGGGTAAAGATCTTATCCACAATGCCGATGCGTGCCTCATTTGCAGGCACAAAGCTACCGATCTGCGCCATCAGCGTGATCAGCGCGACCTGGCGCATATAGGTGGATTTACCAGCCATATTGGGGCCTGTGATCAGCATCAGTCTGTTTGCGCCCGTGTCAAGATTGGCATCGTTGGGCACGAAATACGTATCCTTGACAAACTGCTCGACTACGGGGTGTCTGCCGTCCTTGATATATACCACGTCGCTCGTATCCACCTCGGGGCGCACGTACTTATTGCGTGCGGCAACCGTAGCAAGAGAAAGGTACGCGTCGATCTTGGCAAGCAGCGCCGCCGTGCTTTGCACGCGCGTGCTGTTCTGTGCCACAAAGGCGCGGATCTCTTGGAACAGCTCGTATTCCAGAGCGCACACGCGGTCGCCCGCGCCAAGGATCTTGGCTTCCATTGTCTTGAGCTCCTCGGTAATATAGCGTTCGCCGTTCACCAAGGTCTGCTTGCGGATATAATAATCGGGCACCTGATCGGTAAAGGAGCGGCTGACCTCAATATAGTAGCCGAACACCTTGTTGTAGCCCATTTTCAGCGTTTTAATGCCCGTGCGCTCGCGCTCGGTCATTGCCATCTGCTCCACCCAGGATTTGCCGTCGTGCATAATGGTGCGCAGCTCGTCCACCTCCCGGGAGTAGCCGGGAGCGATCATGCCGCCGTCACGTACCGAGAAGGGCGGCTCCTCGCAAATACCTGCGTTGATCCTGCCGCAAACGTCCTCTAAGAGATCAAGCTCACGATAGATGCCTGCCAGCTCCTCACTATGGCAGCTCTGCAGCAGCTTTTTGATCTCGGGCAGCACGGCAGCCGTATTGGCAACCGCGCGCAGATCCTTGGCATTTGCCGTACCGTACACGATTCGGGTCATCAGTCGCTCTAAGTCAAGCACGCTCGAGAGCAGCTCGGAAAGCTCCTCACGCAGCATAAAGCTGTCGTAAAGCTCCTCAATCGCGCTTTGTCTTCTATGGATCGTGCCTACCGAGAGCAAGGGATGCTCCACCCAACTGCGCAAAAGACGCGCACCGGGCGAGGTCCTTGTCTTATCCAGCACCCAAAGCAAGGAGCCCTTCTTCTCTTTTGCGCGCATGGTTTCGCAAAGCTCCAAGTTGCGGCGCGTGTTGGCATCCATCTCTAAGTACTGTCCGTCCGAGTAGACCTGCAGGTCCTTTAAGTAAGGCGACTCGGTCTTTTGCGTTTCGTAAATATAGTCGATCAGCGCACCCACCGCACAGACAAGAGGCTTGTCCGCGGTGTCACGGGGGTTCACGCGCTCGCCAAAGCGTTCCTTAACACGCTCCAAGGCGTCCGCATATTCAAATCTTCCCGGCTGGTTGTCGCCAAGCATTGCGCCAAGCCTGTCCGAAACGAACGACGCAATCTCGGGAATTGCCTTGCGGGAGAGATTGACGATCACCTCGCGCGGTGCGTAGGTGGCAAGCTCGTTGCAAACTCTGGTATGTGCCGCGTCACCGTCAAACGAAGTCGCACAGATCTGCGCCGTGGAAACGTCGGCAAAGCACACGCCAACCGCGTATTCGCCCACGTAAATGGCGCAGAGATAGTTGTTCTTTTGCTCCGAGAGCAGCGCGCTTTCGATCACCGTACCGGGCGTGACAACGCGTACCACGTCGCGCTTGACAAGTCCCTTTGCCTGCGCAGGGTCCTCCACCTGCTCGCAAATGGCAACCTTGTAGCCCTTGGAGATCAGTCTGCCTATGTAGCCCTCTGCCGAATGGAAGGGCACGCCGCACATGGGTGCGCGCTCTGCTTCACCGCAATCCCTGCCCGTCAGCGTCAGCTCCAGCTCACGCGAGGCAGTGATGGCGTCGTCAAAAAACATCTCGTAAAAGTCGCCAAGGCGATAAAACAGCAGATGATCCTTGTATTTGTTTTTGACCTGGAAATATTGCTCCATCATGGGAGTCATGGTCATATTCCTCGCTTTTCTCTGAAATTAGTGAGAGCAGCCTCCGCCGCAGGTAGAGCAATCGTGGGTGCAGGAGGAGGGCATTTCACCCGTGATTTCAAAGGTGATGGTGTTGTTGACCGCGTTCATGAGCGCATTGACCTCCTCTTGTGCAGCCTCCAGCTCCACGTAAACGGGGTGTGCCACGATCTGATCGTACAGCTGATTGATGCGATCCTGAATCATTTCGAGGAATCTCGCCTCAACGTCCTTCTGGCCTGCGGTCTTCTCCAGCGCGATCTGCTGTACCTGATATTCACGCATCAGCGTGCGCAGCTCACCGTCGGTTTCATATGCTTCCTTGGCTTTTGCCATACGTACCAATCTTTCATCCTTCTTGAGTTCCTGTCCGAGCTGTGCTGCAAGTGCAAAAATTTCCATTGTTTTTATCCTCTTTTCTAATGTTTTCTTTTAGTTACAAATTTCTCCCCAGAGTGCAAAGGCATCGGCGCGATCGATCTTGACCTGCACGAACTTGCCCACC
>JAGBXH010000047.1 GCA_017629395.1 Clostridia bacterium
CCCGTTTCGGAGTTGACGGAATCGTCGGTCTGTCCCTCTGCGCTTTCGGCACAAGCAACCAGCACCGAAATCATGGTAGCTAATACAAGGAGAAGTGCTAATAACCTTTTCATAGCATTGACTCGCTTTCTTATATTGATGCTCTCAGTATAGCACGATTTGGTCGAATTTGTCAAGAAAAAGTGCCGAATCCAAATCGGATTCGGCACTTTTCACAACATTGTTTTTTATTCCTCTGCCAGTTTTTCCAGCTTTTTGTGCATCTTGGTAAGATACCTTTCTATCGTACCGCCAAGCTTGGCGCACTTGGAGGAAACGGTGTTCTTTTTGCTTGCAACGATCTCGCGCATTCTGTGGTGGGGCGTGCCCATGGGAACAACATAAGTTACCGCGGGATCGACTCTGACCTCGGCAAAGATCATATCCAGCATATCCCACGCCACAGGGTCGCTCATGTACTTACGCTTGAGTGCGATCTCATAGTACGCAGGCTTGACCGTTTTGTGCGACTCGGATGCCATGACCTCCATAGCAGCGCCGATCATCTGCAGCTTATCCGCTGCCGCAGAGGCGGGAATGGCAAAGACCGTGAACTGGTCGTGAATCATAGTACCGTAGCCTTCCTGCGCCGCGTCGTACTTGGGAACGGGCACAATGCCGTACTGCTGCTCCATATTGCGCACGTCGGGCTGCTCAACTGCCACCAGACGCAAAGCGTTCATCGCGCACTCGCCCTTGGAGAACAGAATACGGATCTCGTCCTGCTCCTCGTTTCTGCTTTGAATGGTGTAAAGACGCGTGCCGCCGCTCTCGTAATACAGATACAACACCTTATCCATGACGTTGGCGAAGCGCTCGATATCCAGCACGTATTCGTAATATCCGTCCGAATTCTTTTGCACGATGGGCAAATGGCAGGATGCCCAATATGCATCGGTATTGATACCCGTGCAGGAGGCAAAGCCGAAGAAGTCACCGTCGTCCTTTTTGTTGTTACCGTTGACGTCACGGTAAAAATCCTTGACCAATGATGCCTGATAGTCCAGCGTCCACTCATTCTTTTCGATCGCGTCGTAGGGATACGGCACGTTTTTGGTATCAAAGGCGTCCTTGTTGAACATGGTAACAAAGGCAAAGCGATAGGTGGAGAGCGCAATGGTACCCGTTGCGGTATGCTGCGCGCCACCAAAGGACATTGCCTCGTTATATTCCTGCATCCAGTATTCCTGATCCAGATCCAGATACTCTAACTGCGCCAAATTATGGAACGTGCCCTCCAGCGCTGCAGGGGTGGTTACGTAAACGGCAGCAGCCACCAGATCGAACTCGTCCGAGCCGGATTTTACAACGCGCTTAATGGTATCGATGGGCAAATTCTCGTTGGCATCCTCAATGGGAGAGGACACGATGTTGAGGTTCAGACGGTCGGTCACGGTAATATTTCTGTTGAACATGGCATCGTTGACCGGCTCGGAATTGAGCTCGGGCACGGCAACCTCATCCCACGTCCATCCCATCAGCGCACGGTTGAGGATCACAATATCCTCCCCGTTGAACTTCAGATCATCGGGAATATTGTCAAGATGAGCGGGCTCGGTGGACTCAGCCTCGCTTGATACGGCGTCATTCCCTTCCGGAACAGCCTCCACGCATGCAGCCAGAGCGGCAAGCACGCTTGCAAGTAAAAGAAGTAATGCCAAAAGCTTTTTCATGTAGATAAACCTCTTTCTGATCTTGATGACCTCAGTATAACATGATTCCATCGGTTTTGTCAAGTGCATTGCGGCTGTTTGTGATGTTTATGTGCCGATTGCCGCTCCATACACGCAAGCAGCTGCTGCCTTGCCAGGCATATATCCGCGATCTGCTGCTCTCCGTCAATTTCTCTTTCAATTGTAACTGCACCGTCATAGCCAAGAGCGGCAAGGCCTTGTATCAGTGCAGGAAAATCCACCTGCCCCTTTCCAAGCGCCGTTTCACGCCCCAGTGCTCTGCCGTCCGTGGGATAGCAGCCGTCCTTGGCGTGTACGTCACGCACGTATCTGCCGATCACACCCAGCGCATCCACGGGATTTGCCTTGCCGTACAAAATCAGATTAGCGGGGTCAAGATTGACGCCCATGTTATCAAGTCCCACGTCCGAAATCATGCGCAGCAGCGTCACCGGCGTCTCCTGCCCGGTTTCAAACAGAAAATACTGCCCGTTCTCACGGCAACGCGCCGCCACCGTGCGCACCGCCTCCACCGTACCCTTGTACAGCTCGGAATTGGGGTCCTCGGGAATAAAGCCCACGTGCGTGGCGATCTGTCCTACGCCCAGCTTGCGTGCAAAATCAGAGCCTGCAAGCAGCTGCGCCGTGCG
>JAGBXH010000370.1 GCA_017629395.1 Clostridia bacterium
CAGAACGCAAAAATGTATATCCGCGGCAGATGCGAGAGCGCACCCTGCGAGATTGAGATCCGCGAGGGCAGCCCCTTCGGCTCACTGCTGGGGTACGTGCAGGTACAGCCGCAGGCAACAGAGCAGGAGATCCCCTGCACCCTTTTCAACACGCACGGCACGCACAGCCTGTGCTTTGTGTTCCGCGGAAAGGGCGAGGATCTGTTCGCCTTTGACGATTTCCGCTTTGAGCAGATCAAGCCTTAAAATCAAAATTTAAAATATCACATACACGCTGCACAAGCAGCAGAAGGAGACCCTTATGCAAAAATACGACATTGCCGCCTACGTGTGGCCCTCTTACACAGGCAAGGAAATGCGCGCGCGCCAGTTCTGGCCCGATGGCATTGGTGAATGGCAGACCGTTATGTCCGTTCCCTCCCGTATGCCCCAAAAGCCCGCTGATTACGAGTGGGACAGAAAGCCTCTTTGGGGTTGCTGCGACGAGGCTGACCCCAAGGTCATGGAAATGCAGATCGAGGAAGCAACCAAGCACGGCGTTAACGTGTTCATTTACGACTGGTACTGGTATGACCGCCGTCCTTTCCTCGAGCAGTGCCTTGACGAGGGCTTCCTTGGTGCATCCAATAACGAAAAGATGAAGTTCTACATCATGTGGGCGAACCACGATGCGGGCTATACCTGGGATACTCGCCTTTCCGACCTGCTCTGGCGCGGTCAGGACCCCACCGTATGGCTGGGTGCTGTGGACAGACACGAATTTGAGATCGTGGCGCACCGCATCATCGACAAGTATTTCTCCAGACCCAACTACTACAAGATCGACGGCAAGCCCGTTTTCATGATCTACGACGTAGATAACCTTGTTAAGGGACTTGGCAGCGTAGAGGCAACGCGCGAGGCGTTGGATTGGTTCAGAGAGGAGACCATCAAGGCAGGTCACCCCGGTCTTGAGCTGCAGCTGACCGCTTGGGGCGAGCGAATTTCCAACATGAGCGGCGTGGACGGCACGCATACGCTCTCGACCAAAGAGGTCGTGCCTACGCTGGGCTTTGACAGCGTGACCAACTACCAGTTCGTGCACTTCTGCTACATGGATAAGGACTACGAAAAGGAAGTTCTCCCCATCGTGTATAATGAGTGGGCACGTATGGATAAGGACTACACCGTTCCCTACTATCCGCACGTATCGATCGGCTGGGATAATAACCCCCGCTTTATTTCCTACACCCCTGCCGTTTGCAGAAACAATCCGCCTGAGGTGTTCAAGCAGGCTCTGATCAAGGCAAAGGAATTCGTGGATACCCACAACCTACCCGTGCCGCTGATTACCATCAACTCCTGGAACGAGTGGACGGAAACCTCTTACCTTGAACCCGACACCAAGTACGGCTACGGCTATCTGGAAGCCATTCGCGACGTATTTGTCGAAGAAGAATAAAATATTGACAACTTTGGGGCAAAGACCAACCTTTGCCCCGATTTTTGTGTCTATATAAGTATATAAGGCACTGCTTCCCCCCGCGTGTCATCCTGAGCGAGCTGCATAGCAGCGAGTCGAACTTTTGCAGAGTGGATATTTCGCAGCTTAATGCTGCGAAATGAAACGGAGCAAAAGCACGAGCCGTGATACCGGGGGCTGTCCCCTGTGTCGTGTCCGCAGGACATGATACTGCGGGGCTGTCCCCTGTGTC
>JAGBXH010000371.1 GCA_017629395.1 Clostridia bacterium
AATGCATTCGCCCTCGGGTGCGAGCAGTTTTGACGAAGCAGATTTTTTCTATCCCAAAAGCTTTTCCCGCAGGGCATACAGGCAGTATGTCCAAGGGAAACGCTGCAGGGATGGGGAAAATCTGCCCGTCAAAACCAACTTAGTTCGACTCTCGTACGGCTAGAGAAAAAACAACTTTTTGTTGACTAATCGTACGTTATCTGCTATAATAAGGTCATGAATCTTGGGAGAGGAGGGAACTGTATGCAGGATGTCAGAGATATGCCGATCACCGCGCTGCGCGGCGTAGGCCCTGCCAAGCAGGCGGCGTATGCAAGGCTTGGAATTTATACCGTGGGGGATCTTTTATATCATTTTCCGCGCGCGTATGAAAATCGCGGCAACGTCAAGCGACTTTGCGAATGCGATGGGCAGAGCAAGGCATCGGTGATTTTGACGGTTGCCACGCAGCCTCGCCGTGCCATGATCCGCAAGGGCATGACGCTGGTCAAGTTTCGCGCGTTTGACGATAGCTCTGATTGTGAGATCGTATATATCAATCAGGACTATGTGCAGAGTATGTTCCCGGTGGGCAGCCAATTCCGCTTTTACGGCAAGGCGGAGTTTGACGGTAAACGCTATCATATGACCTCTCCCGTAGCAGAACCGGTTACCGAGGGCAAGCCCTTGCCGCCCTTGCACCCCGTGTATCCTCTGACCGAGGGGCTTTCCTCCAAGCAGATCGGGCAGCATATGGAAACGGCACTTTCCCTTGCCGCGCGCGGGCTGGAAGACCCGATTCCCGAGTCGGTGCGCACGCGAGAGGGGCTTTGCACGCTGATGTTTGCCTTGCGTGCCATGCACACGCCCACCGACCTTGCGGGCGTGGAGATCGCCAAGCGCAGGCTGATGTTTGAGGAGCTTTTCCTGTTTGGCGTGGGATTGCGCTCGGCAAAGCATACCAAGGAATTGATATCCGCACCGGTGTGTGCGCAAAATGATCTTTCTGCCTTTTTCTCGCTGCTTCCTTACGAGCTGACCGAGGCGCAAAAGCGTACCGTGCAGCAGATCCGCGAAGATATGGCAAAGCCGTACGCCATGACGCGTATGGTGGTGGGAGACGTGGGCTGCGGCAAAACGGTTTGCGCAGCCGCTGCGGCAGTCATTGCCGTGCAAAGCGGCAGGCAGGCGGCGATCATGGTGCCCACCGAAATTCTGGCAAGACAACACTATGCCGATCTTGCACCGTATTTTGAAAAGCTGGGCATGCGATGCGCGCTGCTGATAGGGGCTATGACGCCCGCACAAAAGAAAAAGGTGCACGCTGCTCTTGCGGAGCATGATGCGGGCAAACGCGTTCAGGTGGTGATCGGTACGCAGGCACTTTTGTCCGAGGGCGTGGAATTTGCAGCACCGGGTCTTGTCATTACCGATGAGCAGCACCGCTTTGGCGTGGCACAGCGCGCAAGGC
This sequence comes from Clostridia bacterium, assembly GCA_017629395.1. GTDB lineage: Bacteria > Bacillota > Clostridia > Oscillospirales > CAG-272 > SVQP01. The sequence continues at coordinate 1,451 of JAGBXH010000371.1, forward strand.
TTTCGGATAAGAATGCGCATGCGCATCTGCTTTGCATGAGCGCAACCCCTATTCCGCGCTCGCTTGCGCTGGTCATGTATGGGGATCTTGCCGTTTCCCGTATCGATACCATGCCGCCCGGCAGGCAAAGAGTGGATACCTTTGCGGTCAACCAAAGCTACCGCGAGCGGCTGGACGCCTTTATTCGCAAGAACGTGGACGAGGGCGGACAGGTGTACGTGGTGTGCCCCGCGGTGGAGGAGCAGGAAAGCGATGAGGATCTGCTCTTGGAGGAGATTGGCATAGGCAGAGAAAAAAAGCCGCCTTTGCAGGCGGCTGTGCAGTACGCAGAGCAGCTTGCACAGCGGCTGCAGGGCTATCGCGTGGCGTTCGTGCACGGCAAATTAAAGCCCAAGGAAAAGGACGAGGTCATGAACCGCTTTGCGGCAGGGGAGATCGACATATTGGTGTCTACGACCGTGATTGAGGTTGGCGTTAACGTGCCGCGCGCGACGTTGATGATCGTGGAGAACGCCGAGCGGTTCGGGCTTTCTCAGCTGCATCAGCTGCGCGGCAGAGTCGGGCGCGGACAGCGCAAATCGTATTGCGTGCTGGTGGCAGGCGGTATGAGTGAGAGCGAGATCGGGGAGATTGCCAAGCGCAGGCTCAACACCATGAAGACCACCTACGACGGCTTTGCCATTGCCGAGCAGGATCTGGCACAAAGAGGCCCCGGTGACTTTTTTGCCAAAAACGCGGGCGGTGCGATCCGACAGAGCGGCGGTGTGGAGTTCAGGCTTGCCTCGCAATGCGGGGACGGAGATTTGCTCACCTGCGCATTTGCGGCAGCGGATGAGGCAATTGCCGAGAATCTGATGCAGGAGCATCCCGCGCTGGGCGATGCCGTCAGGCGTATGTTTGCAAGTGCGGATCAGCACGATATCATGAATTAAACAAAAAATGGGAGCTGCCCGTTAATGGGCAGCTCCTCTTTTCGGAATTGGTTTAGTTGTCAATTTCAAACCTGTCAAGCGTCTTGCTCATCTGCTTCTTGAAGCTGTTGGGCTTAGCGGAAGCAACGTTGGTCTTGCCGTCCATGAACTTGTTTGCGATCTGGCTTACAAAACCGCCCCAGGATGCGTCAAAGACGTAACCGATATCGTAAATGCGGTTTGCCAGGATCAGCTCGATCATGGGTCTGGACTCCTCATCTCTGGTACCCTTGGAGATCAGGGTAATGTCGTAGTAAGCGGGGGTCAGCGTGTCAACCGAGTAAGCTGCCATGGTTTCGATGACAGCACCGATCTGCTCAAGCTCTTCGCCAATGACGCCGGTGGGAACAGCAACCATGCCGCCAACCTCGTTCATGTGGGAGTAATACTCGCCCTGTGCCTCATTGAACATGGGGAAGGGAACTACGCCGAATTCCACGTCATAGCTGCGCAGACGGATTACGCACTGCAGGCATTCCTGGAAGAACAGCGCGTGACCGTTACCAAAGCAGGTCTTGCCGTTTTCCACAACGTCGGTGCTGCCGCCTGCGGTGTTCATGCTCAGAGCCATATTCTTATCGCCGATGATGGAATAAGAGAGCGGGATCACGTCTACTGCACGCTCAACGTCCAGCACGTATTCGGGTACGTCGTTTTCATTCTTTGCGGTGATGACGATACCTGCTGCATACATCATGCAGAAGCTGGAGTTACCGGTGGTTGCAGTGCCCAGAACGTCCTGGTCGTGCTCCATCTTACCGTTACCGTTGAGATCCTTGACTGCAACGGAAGCCATGTCGTACATCTTTTGGAAGGTCCATTCCTTATTGCTGACGAGCTCGTAAATGTTTTCAAGGCCGTTATCCTCGGCAATGCGCTTGTTGAACATAACGATAAACGTACCGTCGTTATCGCTGGTCAGCAGGTCGCCGGTTGCAAAGTAGACCTTGTTACCGATCGAAAGACCCTCCAGAGCCTTTTGGTCCCACCAGGACTGATCAAAGTCCATGTAAGGAACGTCTTTGAGATTATGCAGGTAATTCTTGGTTGCGATGGTTGCGCAGGAGCCAAGCTTTTGTACGATAGCATCGTACTCGCCTGCGCCGCCCTTTACGTCCTTTTCAACTGCAGCCAGGGGATCGTTGGTCTGTGTTTCCAGGATCTTAAGGTCATATTTGGTCTGGATCATGTCATTTCTGCGGTAAACTGCATCCACAATGGGGTCAGTGGTCTGCTCTTCTGCAAAAATGTCAACCGTGGTCCACTCGGCAGCATCTCTGGTCAGGAACATAAATTCCTTGCCGTCGTACGTCTTGTCGGGAACGTTCAAGTTATCGAGCACGTTAGTCTGTTCCTCGGAAACGGTGGTGTTCTCGGTGGTGCCTTCATCGCTATCGGCACAGCCCGCAAGCAGAGAAACCAGCATCAGCAGTGCCAGCAGCAAAGTGATAAGCTTTTTCATGTAAACCTCCTAAAGAAAATACTAATGTAAGTTACCATATATTATACATTTTGCAGCACGAAAAGTCAAGCGGAATTCGGTGCATCTGTATAGTTTTGTGAAATCTGTACAATATTGACCTGTTTGATTTGTGCTTGACAGAGAGGGAGGAATGTATTATAATGTTGTCAATGAGCTTTTTTAGGAGATTTTTATGAAGGAATTGGTAAGTATATCCATTAAATCCGAGCGCAGCGCGGTAAAGGCAAATTTGTTTGACGCCGCGTATGAAAAAGAATTTGCAGCGCTGTCCGAGGACGTGCAGATCATCACCCCCGATCAGCCCGAGGACGAGGAGGGCTGCGAGGATATGGAGATGATCACCGAGGGGCTTGTACGCGTGCGCGGCGGCAGAGTGGAGATCGTATACGACGAGGGCGAGCTGAGCGGCATGGAGGGCTCGCAAACCGTCATTTCCTATGCGAAGGGAGAGCCGCAGACGGTCAGTATGATCCGCACGGGCGCGGTCAGCACCGCTTTGGTGTTTGAGCGCGGTGTGCGCCATCTTTGCACCTACGAAACGCCTTATATGCCGTTTCAGATCGGTGTGCTTGCACTTTCGGTGGAAAACCGTCTTGAAAGCGAGGGCGTGATCGTGCTGGACTATCTCATTGAGATCCGCGGCGCACAGGCAGAACGGTGCAAAATGACTATGAAGGTGGTAAGATCTGCGTAAATGCAGAGAGCTTTGAAAAGCAAATCGGCAGAGAATCGATTTGCTTTTTGTTTTTTATGTGTAAATATTGTGAAAACTATTGATTTTTGCAAAAAAATGTGTTAAAATCAAAGGTGGGTTTTTGTGTCATTTGCGCGTGTGCCTTAACGGCTTTGACGGGACTGTGAGGAGCGCGTTCGTTTGACCAAGATATCGGCAAGAAATTGCCGAGACCAAACCAAAAACAAAGAAAGGAAAACAAAAAATGAAAAACAGAAAGTTTATTGTAGTAGCTTTCATGCTGGCTGCTTGTGCGATCGTCGGTGTAGGTTACGCTGCAGTTACCGATACCTTCAACCTGAATGGTACGGCAACCATTTCCCAGGATAATGCAAACGAAGGCTTTAACCAGGAAATCGTATTTGAAGGTATTGTTACGAAAGAGGGTACCGTAGTGTCCGACGTGACTGATCACGCTACACATGGTTATACCGCAAGCGTAAACATTGCAAGTGATATTGCTACTTATCATGTTTATTCTTTGAAAAAGCATGGCGATTCTCAGGAGATCGTGTTCAGAATCAAGAATACCGGTGAAGTTGATGCGCAAATCTGCATTGAGGATGCAGTGGAATCCAACGGGAACGAGGATATGTTTACCGTAACTTATTTGGCTAAGAATGATCAGGATGAATGGGTTGCGATTGCAGGACATGAGGATATCGCTAAAAACGGTGGTACCATTGACATTAAGGTAGTCGTAGAAGTTAAGGGCTACGTTTCCGAAACCGTAACTGCTGATTTTGGCTTCACGTTCTATGTAGTTGACGACGTTACTAATCACACTCACTAATAAAATCGACAAGAACGAGCATTCGATTAACCGTTGAACCCGGTTTTGTTACAGGATAATCGATAATTATTCAAAAAGGAGGGCAGAGATGTCTGACAAAAGAAAACTGTATATTATTTCTGCGTCGACGCCGGCTGCCCTCCTGCTTGCATTTGTGCTTTCGGGTGAGTTCAGCGGAAAAATCGTTGCCGCTGCGCTAATGCTGCCCGTCGCGCTGCTATGTGGGTTTTTGATCAAAAAGAGAGGCATCCCGTCAATCAACAAGCCTCAGGTGCTGATGCTGCTATCCGCCATCTCCCTTGTGCTGTTGAGCTTGCTGTATCTTTCCGGCTTGAAATTCGGTTTTGTCAAAAACCCATATGCGCTGCAACCCAGGTTTTTGCTGACCTATGCGCTGCCAATGTTGGCGGCGATTGGTGCATCCGAGTATTTTCGCTGTGTCATGCGTGCGCAGGATGACAAATGGGCGGACGCGCTTAGCTACGTTACTTGCGTGGCTGCAGAGATGCTGATGTTTGGTAGCTTTACGTACCTTACCTCGTTCAACCGCTTTATGGATTTTGTGGGTATGGCGCTGTTTCCCGCCATCACAGCCAATCTGCTGTATCATTATATTTCCAAGCGATACGGTATGTATCCCAATATCGTCTATCGCGTCGTAACCACTCTTTACGTGTATTTCATTCCCTTTGAATCACGTATTTCCGACTCTTTGGTAGCTTTGTTGAAGCTGCTGATCCCCGTTTTGATTTTCTTCTTCATTGACGCGCTTTATGAAAAAAAGCGCAAATACGCGCTTGCGAGAAAAAGCAAGCTTTCGGCAGTCGTCTCGGTTGTGTTGCTGGCTATGGCAATACCCGTGATCATGCTGATCTCCAATCAATTCCGCTACGGCTTGCTGATTGTAGCAACCCCCAGTATGACGGGTGAGCTTAATCAAGGCGATGCCGCTATTTTCCAAAGAATTGACGGCCAACCCATTCAAGAGGGGCAGGTCATTGTGTTTGAAAAAAACAACTCCTTGGTCATTCACCGAGTTGCAGACATACAAACCATCAACGGTACCACAAGGTACTACACCAAGGGCGATGCCAACGAGGACCTTGACGCGGGCTATATAACCCGTGCCGACGTCGTAGGCTTTGTCAATCACAAAATTCCGTATATCGGCTACCCAACCATTTGGATGCGTAGCTTATTCAAGCGATAATATTTCTCAAGCAAGCCCTCGGGTCTTGCATATCATCACGAAAGAAAAG
>JAGBXH010000372.1 GCA_017629395.1 Clostridia bacterium
CAAGTCCCATTTTGCGGTGTAAGAGCATGGAGATCGTGCCCATAATGGTGATCAACCCCAGACCTCCGATCTGGATCAGCAGCAGAATGACCACCTGCCCGAACACGCTCCAGGTCGCGTGCGTGGAAAGCGTGACCAAGCCCGTCACGCAGGTTGCCGTGGTGGCTGTAAACAGCGCGTCCACAAATGCCACGCTCTGCCCGCTCTTTGAGCTGATGGGCAGCCATAAGAGCAGCGTGCCCACGGCGACCAAGCCAAGAAAGCTGAGCATGATCAAGTGCGTGGTGGATAGCGAAAACCGTTTTTTAGATTTCATATATATCCTCTTTGTCGGTTTTAATATTGCCTTCATTGTATCACAAAAGTGTGGGCTTGTCAAGAAAAAGGACTGCTTCATCACGTAAAGCAGCCCATTTCTATCATTATTGTTCTCTGAACGTGATCTCACCCGTTGCAGCGTCCATTGCGTCCACAATGGCAACGGAATAGAGGTTGTAGCCAAGGTTGCGGATGACGCGTCCGCCGTGCTGGAAGCCCTTTTCAATGGCAATGCCGATGCCCTCGACCTCGGCGCAAGCGGACTCGGTAATCGAAATCAAGCCCTGCAGCGCGCAGCCGTTGGCAAGAAAATCGTCAATGATCAGCACGCGGTCGCCCGGGCGCAAAAACTTCTTGGAAACGATGACGTTGTTCTTGTTCTTATGGGTAAAGGACTCCACCTCGGCAACGTACATGTCGCCGTCGATGTTAACGCTCTTGGATTTTTTTGCAAATACCACGGGCACGTTAAAATATCTTGCCGCAGAGCAGGCAATGGCAATACCCGATGCCTCAATGGTCAGAATTTTGGTAATGCCCTGATCGCCAAAGCGTTCGTAAAATGCCTTGCCGAGCTGATCCAGCAGGGTGACGTCCATCTGGTGATTGAGAAAGCTGTCAACCTTGAGCACGTTGCCTTCCTTGACGACACCGTCCTTGATAATGCGTTCTTCCAAAAAGTTCATACAGTCCTCCAAAGAGTGATATTGGCATTATTATATACCATTTTTCGCACTTTGTCAACAGAAATCGCGAGTTTATGCAAAGAACGGGCGATCGTTGATCGCCCGCCCTCCTGTATGAACTGATTTTGATTATCTGTAATTTTCTTTGATGTACTCGCGCAGGGCGCTGCAATTCCTGACGCCGTGAAATCCGAAAACAGTGTCCTTAATGGTCACAAAACCGTAATCCAGCTCCTTTTCCTTTTCGGATTGCTTGATGACGATATCGGATGCAGGGATATCCCATACGGAAAAGGTCTGCCCCGTGGTTAGATTGGTTAGCGTCAGATTGTCGTTTTCAAAGTGCAATTTCCAGCTGCATTTGCGAATGGTGGTGTAATATACGATACCAAAGCAGAATCCCAGAGAGATCAATAAAAATGCAGCCAACTGCCAGGAAATGAGCAAAGCCAGCAGGCAAAGCGGTGCTCCGCCGATGAATACGAAGAGAATCGGTTTGATAAATTGCTTTTTTGCATATTTTGCATCGGTCTCGGTGGTAAAAGATTTGTTTTCCATGGTACGTCCCTTTCTTTTGATTGTGAGGTGTGTTTGCCGATCACTGATATAGACGCTTTTTTTGCGTAAAACGTCCGATTTTTCCGGAAAAAAGTTGAAAATTTCCCCGATCGGTAGGGCGGGGGCTTGCTCCTGCCGCACAACCGTCGTAGGGCAGGGGCTTGCTCCTGCCGCACAACCGTCGTGGGGCAGAGGCTTGCTCCTGCCGCACAACCGCCGTAGGGACAGGCGTCCTCGACTGTCCGCAAAAACATCAACCCAGCAACACGTCGGTAACCAGCATGACGCAAAATCCTACCAAAAGCGCGTAGGTTGCGCCGCGCTGATGTCCGTGCGCATGCGTTTCGGGAATCATTTCGTCGCTGATGACGTACAGCATGGTGCCGCCCGCAAAGGCAAGCGCAAAGGGAAGAATGGCGGATGCAAGACTGACCGCAAAGTAGCCAAGCAGCGTGCCCACCACCTCAACAAGGCCTGTCAATAGGGCAATGCCCAAGGTTCTGCCCGGCTTGACACCCGCTGCCAGCATAGGACCAATGATGATCATGCCCTCGGGAATATTCTGCAGGGCAATACCGCCCGCAATAATGAGTGCCTGCGAGGTGTCACCTGCGCCAAAGCCCACGCCCGCGGCAATGCCCTCGGGCAGGTTATGGATGGCAATGGCGGTCACGAACAAAAGCACCTTGCTCAGATTTGCATTGTTGTGCGACTCCGCCTCGGTGCCTGCCAGCTTGTGCAGGTGGGGGACAAGCTTGTCGATCAGGTTCAGGCACAGTGCACCGACGAAAATACCGCCCAGCGTCATAAGAATGCCCCACGTGCCCAGCTGCTCCATGCCGTGCTCGGCAGAGGGAAGGATCAGACCAAGCACCGCAGCCGCCAGCATAACGCCCGCGGCAAAGGATAGCACGATATCCGAAAAGGTGTGCGATATTTTCTTAAATATAAAACCGATTACGGCACCGATGGCGGTCGCACCGCCCACACCAAGAGCGGTCAGAAGTACAAGTTCCATATGTTGTCTCCCAAATGTAAAGATGTGCAAGAGGGGCTGACCTTGCCAGCCCCTTTATATTTTATGCCTCTTCAAAGAGTTCCTTGCCGACTCCGCACAGGACGCATTCAAAATCCTCGGGCAGATCCTCAAACTTGGTGCCGGGGGCAATGCCGTGCTCGGGAGCACCCTTTTCCTCATCATATTCCCAGCCGCAAGCGCCACATACATATTTAGCCATAGTCATAAATCTCCTTTTTGATTATTTTACAATCAATTTGAAATTTGCCATCCGGCAAATTTCTACCGCAACATTCCGCAGCATGCGGAATATTTCACTTCCGCGAAGCGGAAATTTCACGTTTCGCCTTTGCGCGAAACATTTCACATTTCGCCTTGGGGCGAAATATTTCACCGTAATGACGGCTGTATGCCGTCATTACAGTACCAGAGAAGGAGCGGTGTACACTCTTGCTGCCAGCTCCTGATTGAGCAGGTACAGCCCTCTGGGGTCGGAGCCGAACAGCTCCATTTTGGTGATCATATCGTTGGCGTTGGTTTCCTCCTCGCCCTGCTCCTTGACAAACCAGTCCAGGAACTGCATGGTGCGGAAATCACGCACGTCGTAAGCCGCTGCATAGATGTCGTTAATGGACGCGGTCACGTATTCCTCGTGCGCAAGACCTGCACGGAGCACGTCCATGTGCGCGTCGAATACCTTGTCGGGCTTGCCGATCGCCTCCAGCGTTACGGTCGCATTCTCGTTTTGCAGGTAGGTGTAGAACAGCATAGCGTGGTCTCTTTCCTCCTGCGCCTGCACCATATACCAGTTGGCAAAGCCGTCAAGTCCTGCCGCCTTGAAGTAGTTGGAAAAATCGAGGTAGAGATATGCGGAGTAGAATTCCTTGTTGATCTGCTGATTCAGCAGATCGTGAACCTTAGCATTCAGCATGGTGTATCCTCCTTCTGTTTGATTAAATTTCAGCCTTCCAAAGACCGTGCAGGTTGCAGTAAGCGTAAACTGCTACGGGCTTCTCGTCTGCCAGAGCGAATACTGCCTTGGGCTCTTGGCCGGGGGTGAGGTTCTTGCGCTGGCCGCCCTTGTCGGTCTGCAGGTATACCCATTCAATGCTATGCTCCTCTGCCATGGGGTGTGCAACAGAGCCGACCTCAACGATGACCTTGTCGCCCTCAACCTTGGCAACGGGGATGTGCTTTTCGCGGCTTGCTTCCACAACACCTGCCTCGATCTTGGTCATGCTCTGACCGCAGCACTTCATGGGAACGCCGGATTCATGGATGGCACCTACCAGGTTGCCGCACTTTTCGCAAATATAGAAATTGGTGTTAGACATAATAAAATTCTCCTTTTGTGTTTTATTTTTTATATTTTATGAATTTAAGCGATCTCAACGAAATCCGAGGCACCGTGCTTGCAAAGCGGGCAAACGAAATCCTCGGGCAGCTCGCCCTCGTGGACGTAGCCGCAAATGGTGCACACGTAGCCCTTAATGCCGTCGGTCTTGGGCTTGGGCTTGACGTGCTGATGATAGTAGCTGTAGGTCATGGTCTCGCGGTCCGAGATGACGCGTGCCTCGCTGATCGAGCAGATGAACATGCCGTGCGTGCCGAGATCCACGTACTGCTCCACAACCAGAGACATGAACGAATTGATATATCTGGGCAGGAACACGAGTCCGTTATCCGAGCGCAAAGGGGTACAATCCTTGAATTTATCCACGTTTCTGCCGCTCTGGAAGCCGAAGGTCTCGAAAACCGAGAAGGGAGCGTCGGTAGAAAGGCAGTTGATGTTCATCTTGCCGGTCTGCTTGATGACGTGGTGCGAGTAGTTTTCCTTGTTGATGGTCACCGCCAAGCGGTTGGGTGTGTTGGTGACCTGCGTGACCGTGTTGACGATCAAGCCGTTATCCTTTTTGCCGTCGTTGGAGGTGATGACGTAAAGACCGTAGCCGATGTTGAACAGCGCGTTCATGTCGTTTTTGTTGGCGGTCTCATCGCGCTGCGCTAAGTATTCGCGGCACAGCTCGTTTGCCATTTGGCTCAGCTGCTCGGTGCTCTCTGCATTCAGCGCGGATTTGATCTTGACCATGGTGTCGGTGTAGGTGATATCCTTGCTCTTTTCCAGCATTGCCTTCATGACCTTGACTGCCTGGGGTGCCCAGCTGCCGTTTTCGATCATGCCCACCGTGCGACCGCCGAAGTTGCGCTCGGTCAGGTGGTTGATAAATTCACGCATAAAGGGGAAGATGTCTGCGTTGTAGGTGGTGGTTGCCAGCACCAGCTTGCTGTAGCGGAAGGCATCGGCAACCGCCTCTGCCATGTCGCATCTTGCAAGGTCGTGCACGACCACGGCGGGCGCGCCGTTTGCCTTGAGCTTTTCTGTCAGCATGGAAACTGCCTTGCCGGTGTTGCCGTATACCGAGGTGTAGGCGATCACAATGCCGTCCTGCTCGGGGCGGTAGCTGGACCAAGTGTCGTAAAGACCGAGGTAGTAACCAAGATTTTCACAGAGAACGGGGCCGTGCAAGGGGCAGATGATCTCAATATCCAGCGCGGCTGCTTTTTTGAGCAGCGCCTGCACCTGCGCACCGTATTTACCGACAATGCCGATGTAGTAGCGTCTTGCCTCGTCCGCCCAGGGCTCGTTTGCGTCGAACGCACCGAATTTGCCAAAGCCGTCCGCAGAGAACAGCACCTTGTCGGTGGCGTCATAGGTCACAATGACCTCGGGCCAGTGCACCATGGGTGCGGTCACAAAGGTCAGCTTGTGGTAACCCAGGTCAAGCACGTCGCCCTCACCCACCACAATGCGGCGGTCTGCAAAGTCGGTGCCAAAGAAATTCTGCATCATGGCAAACGCCTTGGAGGAGGAAACGATGGTTGCCCCCGGGTATGCCTTGGCAAACTGCAAAATGTTTGCGGAGTGGTCGGGCTCCATGTGCTGCACGATCAGATAGTCGGGGGCACGTCCGTCCAGCGCGTCACGGATGTTGTCCAGCCATTCGTGGGTAAAGCCCGCGTCAACGGTGTCCATGATGGCAATGAAATTGTCTACGATGGCGTAAGAGTTGTAGCACATGCCGCTCGGTACGCGGTACTGTCCTTCAAACAGATCGATCTTTCGGTCGTTAACGCCGATATATCTGATGTCCTTGGTGACGTTCATACTGAAAATCTCCTTTTTTATATATGTATACTGATATTTTAGCACGGTTACATGCTTTGTTCAAGTCATTTTTGTAAACTTATTCGGCAATTTTGCCGTCGGTGGTGATGGTCACGACCTGCCAGGGAATGAATTTTTCGCTTGCCTGCAAAGCACGCTTGACAGCGTTTTCAATACCGCCGCAGCAGGGCACCTCCATGCGCACGACCTTGACGCTTTTGACGTTGTTGCCTGCGATAATGGCAGTCAGCTTTTCGGTGTAATCCACGGCGTCCAGCTTGGGGCAGCCGATCAGCGTGATGTGGTTTTTCATAAAGTCTGCGTGGAAGTTGGCGTAGGCGTAAGCGGTGCAGTCGGCGGCTATCAGCAGGTTGGCGCCGTCAAAGTAAGGTGCGTTGACGGGCACTAACTTGATCTGGCAGGGCCATTGCGCCAGTTGGCTTCCCATGCTCACACGCTGTGCAGGGGAACTGCTCTCGCGGCGAATGCTGCGTGATGCGCTGCCGGGGCAGGCACAGGCATTTGCCTTGGTTGCCTTTGCGCGGGCAACCGCTTGCTCGTCGTAAGCAGGCGCTTCGCGTTCCTCAAAGGAGATGGCACCCATAGGGCAGGCAGGGAGGCAATCGCCAAGTCCGTCGCAGAAATCCTCGCGCATAAGCTCTGCCTTGCCGTCGATCATCCCGATCGCACCCTCGTGGCACGCCGTGGCGCATGCGCCGCAGCCGTTGCATTTTTGCTTATCTATTTTGATCATGCGTCTTTTCACGTCAATCTCCTTTCGGATTTTTTGCAAACCCTCTTGCTTTTCTGTGGTTATTATAGTATAATCAAAGCACAAAGTATGTTGAATTTTCAACAAAAGGAGAAAATTTTGAAAAAATATTTTGGAATTTTAAGAAAATGCTCTCTGTTTGATCAGATCGAGGATCAGCACCTGATCGCCATGCTGTCCTGCCTTGGCGCGCAAAGAGCGGAATTTGATAAAAAGTATACCATTTTTGCCGAAGGGTCGCCTGCCAAGTATTTCGGCATTTTGCTCTCGGGATCTGCGCAGATCATCAGGCACGATTATTACGGCAACCGCAGCATTGTGTCGGGCGTGACGCCCGGAGAGCTGTTTGGCGAGGCGTTTGCCTGCGCGGGGGAGCAGACCCTGCCCGTGTCGGTGGTGGCAAACGAGCCGTGCGAGGTGTTGCTGATCGACAGCACGCACGTGCTGCACACCTGCTCCAACGGCTGCGAGTTTCACAGACGCATGATCTATAATCTGATGCGCGACATGGCGCGTAAGAATATTATGGTCTATTCCAAGCTGGAGATTACGGGCAAGCGTTCGACCAGAGAAAAAATTCTTGCATACCTTGCGCATATGGAGCAGCAGACGGGCAAGGCAGAGTTTGATATTCCGTTTGATCGCCAGGAATTGGCGGATTATCTGGAGGTAGACCGCAGCGGACTTTCTGTAGAAATTTCCAAGCTCAAGCGCGAGGGCGTGATCGATTGCCATAAAAACCATTTCGTATTGTTATAACTCCCGTCCGTGATGAGAACGGAGCGCGTTTGGCAATCGCATCCCATCATGAAAAGGAGTTACCCGGGTCGGGTAACTCCTTTTGTGTATCTCACGCAAATGCAGGGGAAGAGGGGATCAATGCTTTTTCTTAATGCTAATTGCGCCAAGTGCGACAAGGCATACCGTGATCATGCCTGCGCCTACGATTGCACCGCAGCCGCCCTTTTTCTCTTGCGTAGCGGCAGCTTCGGTTGTGACGTCGCCCGCAGCCTCGGTTATAGCTTCGGTTTTTTGCTCGGTCACCTGCTCGGTGGCAGTCTCGATTTCCTCCTCGGTCGTCGGCTCTTCATCGGGGGCGATTAAGCCCATATACACAAGTGCTTCCTTTTCGGTTGCGAACAGTGTAACCTCGTACAAATATACCTCGGTGCCTGCCTGTGATCCGTTGATGTCCAATCTTAAGCGGTTGTAATCGCCCTCGCACATGTCGGTCAGGTCGAACAGGATGTATTCCACCTCACCGTTCGCTTCACAGCCATAGTAGGTCAACTCGGAATATCCCGCGGTGGGCTTGCGGATCTCGCCTGCGCAGTAGAATAGCTCAAAATCGCTTACATAGCCCACTACCTTGAGCTTGAACGCCACAAAGGGATACGCCTGGGAGTCGACGCTGTCCAGGTATGCTTTATAGAGATAAGATGCCCAGTCCAGAGTGACAGAGGGGTCGGTGCCGTCAGTAACGCCCATGCGGATACCGTCCCAAGGCTCTGCCTCTCCCTCGAGTGCGTAAAAGACCTCGTCTAAGTGCTTGGAGGCGGTGATCAGATCCAGCTTGCGGGTCTTTTCGCCCAACTCCAGCTTGGTGTTGACACATCCCTCGGGGACATCCTCGGGTACTCTTTCGTCCACAGCAAAGGAAAGTCCCTTGACTACGTAGCAGTTGCTGAATACCGACATATGATCAGCATAGTAGGTATAGAAGTAAAGTCCCAGATATTCGCTCTGGAACACGATGCCGTCATAGGGATAGCTTGCCTGAATCAGCACGAACTCGCCGGTATTGTCCTTGATGTAGTGCGCCATGGTGGCATTGGTGCCGTTGACCTCGAGTGCATATTCCTGCGTGATGGTGCCGGTTTCGGGCAGCGTCAGGTTCATATCCTCCTCTTCAAAGTAGGTGTAGGCTCTGCCGCTCAGACCGCTCTTGCCTTCATGGATCTTGCATCGATTGTTGTAGCCGTATACGCCGTACACGCCATCCACGTAAAGACCGCTACCGTCCCCCGCAGTACGGGTGACCGAATAATAAATGGTGTATTGGGTTTGGTCGTTAAGCGGAAGCGTTTTGATCTCACCGCCCCACATGGTCGCGGTCGCATCCTCCATGGCAATCAGCTGCATGGAAGTGCCGCCGTCCTTCACGTAAGCATCGGGCATGCCGGAGTAGGTGCCGGGCTCAAAGACGCCGGGCTCACCGTTAAAATCCGCGGTGTAGAGCACGTCACCCTTTTCTGCGGCATCGTAGGCGTTTTCTTCTGCACTTACCGTGGTGAAGGTGGAGAATAAAGACAGGAGCAGGACGAACGTAATGAAGCATGCAAGTGTTTTCCTCATAAAACAATACCTCCGGATGAAATTGATGGCAATTGCCTAAGTGTAGTATAGCATATAATACATGGTACGACAAGATGCTTGCGGAATATTTGGTGAATATGACAGAAATGATTGGTCGTTTTGCACAATTGCAAATAAAAAAAGGAGCTACCTTGCGTCAGGTAACTCCTTTTGTTTATCGCAATCCTGCTAAATACAGAGCGCCTTGGATCGGGTCTGCCTTGGCTACAGACAGAATATACTCGCGTCCGTCACCTGCCAGCGCATCCTGCAAAAGCGGCAGGATGATATCCGATTCTGCCGTCAAGCCACCGCAAAG
>JAGBXH010000373.1 GCA_017629395.1 Clostridia bacterium
GAAATTGATTTCCCTGATCACACAAAAGAATGCAGTCGGTATTGCAGCAATACTTGGTGTACAGCATCCGCTTGCGGTGTTGGTAAATTCCTACGCACCAATCACTCAGATGATTCCCTTACTGCAGGACATGCTGCCCGATATGCCTGCCGTTTGCGAGCTTGCAGAGATTGCGGACGTGCTCCACGCAATGGAGCTGGATGCGGGTGTATATCTTGATTTCTCGCTGATGCACTATTTTGGCTACTACAACGGCATTATTTTCAAGGGATATATTAAAGAAGTGCCTGTCGCCGTGCTTTCGGGCGGACGCTATGATCCCCTTTTGGATCGGTTCGGCATGTCCTCGGCAGCGCTGGGGTTTGCCATTTATCTTGACTATATCCACCATACGGAGCTAATGCGCGATACGGATGCCTTGCTGATCTACTCGGAAGCGGACAAGCCTGCCGACGTAGCACGTGCTGTCAAATTGCTGACCAAGCAGGGCTACCTTGTGCTGGCGGCACAAGCAAAGCCCGAAAATCGCAGCTTTATCAAAGTATTTGATATCAAGGAGGTGCTCGCATGATCAGAATTGCATTACCCAAGGGCAGACTTGGCGACAAGGTTCTTGCGCAATTTGAGGCAGCGGGTTACGCTTGCCCCGAGATCCATACGCCCTCCAGAAAGCTTGTATTTTCCACCGATGAGGTTTCATACTTCTATGTCAAGCCCTCCGACGTGCCGATCTACGTGGAACGCGGTGTTGCAGACATCGGTGTTGCAGGCAGCGACATTCTCATGGAATATGAGCCGGACGTGTATTCCCTGCTCGATCTCGGTATTGGCAAATGCCGTATCTGCGTAGCTGCCAAAGCAGAATTTGAAGACGATTACGGACGCCCCTTACGCGTGGCGACCAAATTCAAAAACGTGGCTTCCAAGTATTACAGCTCGCTTGGCAGAACCATTGATATCATCAAGCTCAACGGCTCTATTGAGCTTGCTCCCATTCTCGGACTTTCAGACGTCATCGTAGATATCGTGGAAACCGGTACCACACTCAAAGAAAACGGACTTGTTGTCAAGGAGGAGATCGCTCCCATCAGCGCAAGGCTGATTGCCAACAAAACCTCTTACAAATTCAACAGCGCGCAGATTACTGATCTGCAAAAAAAGCTGCAGGAGCAAAGAAAGGACTAAGGTCATGATTCGCATATACGATTTCAACGCGGTCTCTGACGAGGAAATATTCAACCGTTCAGAGGACGCCTTCAACGTTCAGGACGCAGTAACGGACATTATCGCAACCGTCAAAGCACAAAAGGATACTGCGTTGCTGGCTTATACGGAAAAATTTGACAAGGTCAAGCTTGATGCGCTGCAGGTTTCTGAGCAAGAAATCGCACAGGCATTTGCGGACAGCGATCCCGAATTCATCCGCATCATGCGCGACGCAGCTGCAAACATTGAAGCATATCATAAAAATCAGGTGCGTCAGGGCTTTGAGATCAAGAAGGAAGGCGGCATTGTGCTTGGTCAGAAGATCACGCCCCTGGCAAAGGTTGGTATTTACGTCCCGGGCGGTACTGCTGCTTATCCCTCCACCGTGCTAATGAACAGTATTCCCGCCAAGCTTGCGGGCGTGGGCGAGATCGTCATGGTCACGCCTCCCATGCGTGACGGACGCGTCAATCCCGCTATCCTTTGCGCGGCAAAGATTGCAGGCGTGGACAAGATCTTCAAGATCGGCGGTGCGCAGGCGGTAGCGGCTTTGGCATACGGTACTGAGTCTGTTCCGGCTGTAGACAAAATCGTCGGCCCCGGTAACGCATTCGTAGCGGAAGCAAAGCGTCAGGTTTACGGCAAGGTTGCAATTGATATGATCGCGGGTCCCTCCGAGATTCTTGTACTGGCAGACGGCAGATCCAATCCCGCATTCGTGGCTGCTGACCTGCTTTCCCAGGCAGAACACGACAAAATGGCAAGTGCGGTGCTTGTGACCGACAGCGTGCAGCTTGCTCTTGCAGTACAAGCAGAGGTGGAGCGCCAGCTCTCCATTCTGCCCCGTAAGCAGATCGCACGCCCCTCTATTGATAACTTCGGCAAGATCATTGTTTGCGCAGACCTGTGGCAAGGCATTGAGGTTGCCAACCGCATAGCTCCCGAACACCTTGAAATCTGCGTGGACAATCCCTTTGATTATTTAGATAAGATTGAAAACGCGGGTTCGGTTTTCCTTGGCAGATACTGCCCCGAGGCGCTGGGCGATTATTACGCAGGTACCAACCACACCCTGCCCACAAGCGGCACGGCAAAATTCTCCAGTCCCTTGTCGGTTGACGATTTTATCAAGAAGATCTCCTATACCTACTACGACCGCAACGCTATACAGAAAGCGGCGCCCGACATTGCAGTGTTTGCTCGCAAGGAAGGACTTGAAGCACACGCAAGAAGCGCTGAGATCAGGTTGAGCGATGAGTAAGTATTTCTCCCGTAAGCCGGGTGAGCTTAAGGCATACGTGCCCGGTGAACAGCCCAGAAACGTGCAGCAGCTTATCAAGCTCAACACCAACGAATCTCCCTTACCTCCCGCGCCCGAGGTCATAGATGCTGTAGCGGCTGCAGCCCAGAAGGCAAACCTATATTGCGATCCCACCATGTTCAAGCTGCGCGAGGATCTTGCAAGCATTTACGGCTATACACCCGATCATTTTACGTTGGGTAACGGCTCGGACGAGCTTTTGTCCTTTGCTTTCCTTGCGTTTTGCAACAAAGAGATCGGTGTTGCATACGCAGATATCACCTACGGCTTTTATAGCGTGCTATCCCGTCTGTATGCAACGGATACCAAAATCATACCGCTGGATGCACAGTATTGCATCAACCCCTATGATTATTCAGCGTTAGGCAGAACGATTTTCATTGCCAACCCCAACGCTCCCACCGGCATTGCGCTGACGCGCGCGCAGATTGAGGGTGTCCTGCAAGCCAACCCCGATAACGTGGTGGTCATTGACCAGGCATACGTGGATTTTGGTGCGGAGTGCGCGATCCCCTTGGTGAAAAAATACGACAATTTGCTTGTGATCAACACCTTTTCCAAATCCCGTAGCTTTGCAGGCGGCAGAGTGGGTTTTGCAGTAGCTCAGCCCGAGCTGATTGCGAACTTGGAAACCATTCGTAATTCCATCAATCCTTATAACGTAAACTCGCTCTCACAGGCTGCAGCGCACGCCATTTTGCAGCATAATGACTATTACATGCAGAATTGCAGCGTCATCGCGCAAAACCGCGCATATCTGACAAAACAGCTGGATGCGCTGGGCTTTACCACGCTTCCCTCCATGACCAATTTCGTATTTACCAGACATCCTGCTATCTCGGGCGAGCAGCTGTATCTGCAGCTCAAGCAGCGCGCCATTTTGGTACGCTACTTCGACTCTCCCCGACTTCGCGACTTCTGCCGCATCACGATAGGCACACGCGAGCAGGTTGATGCTCTGTTGGATGCGATCAGATCCATCCTTTGAAAGGAGAACTATTCATGAGATCCTGTGAAATTAACAGAAAGACCAATGAAACCGACATTACCCTTGCCTTAAATCTTGACGGCTCGGGCAGCTCTGAGATCAAGACCGATTGCGGGTTTCTCGCACATATGCTGACATTGTTTGCGCGCCACGGCGGCTTTGATCTGACCGTTTGCTGCAAGGGCGACAGCGAGGTGGATTTCCACCATACCGCAGAGGACATCGGTATTTGCCTCGGTCAGGCTTTTGCCAAGGCGCTTGGAGATTGCAAGGGCATTTACCGATACGGTGACATCATTCTGCCTATGGATGAAGCACTTATGCTTTGCGCAGTGGATATTTCGGGGCGCCCCTATCTTGGCTACAGCGTGGAAATCCCCGCTGCACGCGTAGGTGACTTTGATACCGAGCTTGCTGAGGAATTCTGGTTAGCGTTCGTGCGTCACGCAGGCATGACGCTGCACTTCAGAATGCTTGCGGGCAAAAATTCGCACCACATTATTGAAGCGCAGTTCAAGGCAGCTGCACGCGTGCTTGCAAAGGCTTGCGCTGTTGATGCTGCAAAAGCAGACCAAATTCCTTCCACAAAGGGTGTATTATGATTACGATTATCGACTACGGCGTGGGAAATCTCTTTTCCCTTGCCTGCTCGTTTGAAAAGATTGGCGAAAAAGTTTGCATTACATCCGACGCGCAAGCGATTTTGCAGGCAGAGCGCATTGTGTTGCCGGGTGTAGGCGCATTTGAAGACGCTGCAAACAAGCTTCGTCAGAGCGGACTTGATGCCATTGTCAAGCAAAAAGCGGCTTCAGGCACGCCCATCTTGGGTATTTGTCTTGGTATGCAGATGCTGTTTGACAAAAGCTTTGAATTTGGCGAACATGAGGGTCTTGGCTTGATTCCCGGTGTAGTTCGCCCCATCGCTCCCGTCATCGGCGACCTTAAAACTCCACAGATGGGATGGAATGCACTCATTTTCCCCAAAGACAAACCCAAGCATCCGATTTTCAAGTACGTGAATGAGGGAGATTACGTATATTTTGTGCATTCTTACGCTGCTATGCAGTGCGATGCTTCGGTCAGTGCTCTGACCGAGTACGGTGCACCTCTGACCGCTGCTGCATGCCGCGACAACGTGTGCGGAACACAGTTCCACCCCGAGAAGAGCGGACGCGTGGGACTTGACATCCTGCGTGCGTTCTCGGAATTCGATCCCCAATCCCCAAAGGAGGCTTAAACGTATGATACTTTTCCCTGCTATAGACCTCATTGGTGGTAAGGCGGTGCGCCTGACCAAGGGCGATTACGCACAGGTAACGGTTTACAACGACAATCCGGTTGCTGTTGCGCAGTCATTTGAGTCTGCGGGCTCAACACATATTCACGTGGTTGATTTAGAAGGTGCACGCGACGGCACTACACCTAACTTTGAGACAGTATGCGCCATTATCAAAAATACTTCACTCAAATTAGAGATTGGCGGTGGCATCCGCGATATGCAGACCGTTGAAAAATACCTCAACGCAGGCGCGTTCCGAGTCATTCTCGGAACGGCTGCACTGACCGATCCCGATTTTCTCAAGGATGCGGTTGCAAAATACGGTGATAAGATCGCTGTGGGAGCTGATCTGCGCGACGGCATGGTCGCAACGCACGGATGGCTGCAGACCTCGAGTGTGTCCGGTGAAGAGTTCATCCGTTCCATGCAAGAGATCGGCGTGCGCGTGATCATTTGCACCGACATTTCCAAGGACGGCGTCATGGGCGGCACAAACCGTTCGCTGTATCAATCCCTGCAAGCCACGTTCCCGCAGATGTGCTTTACCGCATCGGGTGGCATTTCGGATATTGAAACCGTTAAGGTACTTGCCGATATGCACATGTACGGTGCGATACTGGGCAAGGCTCTCTACACGGGCGCGATAGATCTTGCACAGGCTGTGCGGGAGGTGGCAGAATGATCACAAAACGCATTATCCCCTGCCTGGACGTTAAGGATGGCAGAGTGGTCAAGGGCGTCAACTTTGCGGGACTGCGCGACGTCAATTCTCCTGTAGAGCTTGCCAAATTCTACAGCGATAATGGTGCTGACGAGCTTGTTTTTTATGATATAGCGGCATCTGCGGCAGATCGTGCCCTGTTTACCGATATTTTAACAGAGACCGCCAGAAACGTTTTTATTCCGCTTACGGTGGGCGGCGGCATCAATACGCTTGCCGACTTTGAGCGCGTGCTCTCTTGCGGAGCGGACAAGGTCAGCGTCAATACAGGTGCTATCAAGAATCCAGATCTGATCTATGACGCAGCACGCCGATATGGCAGCCAATGCGTTGTGCTTTCCGCCGATATCAAGCGCGTGGACGGCACCTTCCGTATTTTTGCCAAGGGAGGACGCGAAAACACAGGCATTGAAGCCCTGGAATGGGTCAGACGCGCAGAGCAAAACGGTGCGGGCGAGATCGTGGTCAATTCCATTGACACCGATGGCGTCAAGCAGGGCTTTGACCTGGAAATGCTGCAAGCGGTATGCGATACCGTCAAGATCCCCGTGATTGCATCGGGCGGCGCAGGTAGCGTGCAGGACTTTGTTACCCTTTTCAAAACCGTACCCGGTGTTGATGCAGGACTTGCCGCATCGGTATTCCATTTCGGAGAAATTAAAATCCCCTCGCTCAAGGCAGAGCTTGCCGAGCAAGGGGTCATCGTGAGGTTATAAAATGATTGAAATAAAGGATTTGAAATTTGATCAGAACGGACTCATCCCCGCAATCGTAGTGGATGCAACCGACGGCAAGGTACTCATGCTTGCCTATATGAACGCTGAAAGCTTACAGATCACCATGGACGAAGGCACTACCTGCTTTTGGTCGCGCTCCAGACAAGAGCTTTGGAGAAAGGGCGAGACCTCGGGCAACCGCCAGCACGTGCTGTGCATCAAGGCGGACTGTGACCGCGATACCCTGACCGTACTTGTTAATAAGGATGGCCCCGCATGCCACACGGGCGCAGAGACCTGCTTTAACGATCTTGTTTACACAAGCGGCACCGAAGAGCCGTTCTCTCTTAAAACGCTGGAGGCGCTGCTTGCCGACAGACGCGAAAAGATGCCCGAGGGCTCTTATACCACCTATCTGTTTGCCAAGGGCATGGACAAGATCCTCAAAAAGGTGGGCGAGGAATCCACCGAGGTCATCATTGCGGGTAAGAATCAGGATAAGGCGGAAGCCATTTACGAGATAGCAGACCTTGCCTACCACGTCATGGTCATGATGAATGAAATGGGCATCTCGGTCGACGAGGTCAAGGCAGAGCTTGCGTCCAGACACATTATTGACCATAAGGTAAAGCAGGAGAAAATGAAATAACAAAAATCCCAACAGGATCTAAAACCTGTTGGGATTTTATTTCAGTTAGATTCTCTCACAAAACGCACCGTTGGTAAAGTCCGGGAAATCGACGGGGGCGCCGCCCTTGGCAATAGACATTTCGGACAGCGGGGTGACAGCCATCCATGCTGCTGCGTCGTAGACGTCAATGGGGCAAGGCGTACCGTTGCGGACTGCCTCGATAAATGCGTCGTAAACCAAGCCGTCCATGCCGCCGTGGCCGCCGCGCAAGCCTTCCTTGAGATACTTCTCCCAAACGGGATGCTCGTACTTCTCCAGGTACTTTTCGGCGTTATTCCAATTCTTGCTCCAGCACCAATGATCTTCGGGAGTGAAATCAGAATCCAGATAAATCGAGTTATTATCCTCCATATACATACCCAGCGTGCCGCGCACGGTAAATCTGCGGCTGTAGGCTCTGGGCAGCGTGGTATCCAGGCTGAGCGTAATAGTCTCGCCGTTTGCGCATTTGATAACGGTGGTAACTACGTCACCCTGCGCAAAGCTTGCGGTCTGCAGCGCGGGATTGACGTTATCATGCTGCTTTGCATATTCGTTCATGCCGCGCGACTTGCTAGCCACGGAAACAAGTGACAAAAAGCGGTTGCCGCGGTTGATATCCAGAATCTGTGCGATGGGTCCAAGCTCGTGCGTGGGATAGTTCTCGCAGTTTCTGTGCAGATAATTACGGAGTCTGTAGTGTCTGTTCTCCTTGCCGAACGCGATCTCATCACGCAGATCGTGACAATAACCGCCCTCGCAATGCACGATCTCACCAAACAGCCCCTGCTTGATCATATTCATGACCATCATCTCGATTCTGCCGTAGCAGCAGTTTTCAAGGAACATAAAGGGTGTTCCGGTCTGCTCATAGGTGCGCACCAAATCCCAGCATTGATCGATGGAGTAAGCACCACCAACCTCCATGCCAACTGCAATGCCCTTTTGCATTGCTTCAATGGCGATCGGCACGTGAGATTCCCAAGAAGAAAGAATCATCACGGCATCCGCAAGATCCTTATTAAGCACGTCATGCCAATTCGTGCTTGCAAAAGGTGCAGGCTGACCATGGCGTACAACCGCATCCACGCCCCATTTTACTCTGTCTTCGTACGTGTCGCATACTGCGGTCACAACCATATTATCCATGTCTAACAGACAATGCTCCATCATATACTGACCGCGGCAGCCGATGCCCACGACCGCGACTCTAACCTTTTCCATAAATGACCTCCGGGGGTGATAAAATTTACATTGATAATATATCATATTTCCGCATTTTTGTCAAGATTTTCTCAAAACTATTGCAATGTTTTCACGGTTGTGATATAATTTGTGTGAATGTAAATTTCTAAACGGAGTTTTGCTATGAGAATTATCATTGTTGGTGCAGGCACAGTAGGTACGGTAATCTGTACCAGACTTGCACAAGAACATCATAATATCACCCTTATCGACCATAACGTTTCGGTCCTCAATGAAATGAACAATAAATTTGACGTCATTGCTGTTGAGGGAAACGGTGCAACTGTATCAACTCTTCGCAAAGCAGGCGCAGACAAAGCAGATCTTCTGATCGCCGTCACTAATCAGGATGAGCTTAACATTCTTTGCTGTGCCTCTGCGAAAAAGCTGGGAACCAAGCATACCATTGCCCGTGTCCGCAATCCTGAATACGGCGAGCTGATGCAAATGATCAAACAAGACCTGAACCTATCTTTGACCATTAACCCGGAGCTCGCTGTTGCAAAGGAGATAACGCGTATGCTGCGCTTCCCCTTTGCCACAAAAATTGATACCTGCTATCATGGCAGAGTTGAGCTTGCGGAATTTGTCATCAGCGAAAATTCACCGCTTTGCGGCATGACCCTAGCCCAGTTGCATACAAAGCTCAATATCAGATACGTCATATGCGGTGTTTTGCGTAAAGGTCAAGCCTATATTCCCAAGGGTGATTTTATTCTTGCGGAGGGCGATAACGTGTGTTTGACCGCACACGGTGAGGAAATGATCAACTTCTTCAAGGCAATCGGTGCTTATAAGCATCCCGTTAAGGACGTCTTGATCGTAGGCGGCGGCAGAATGACTTATTATTTGCTCAATCATCTCCAAAAGACTAAAATACGTGCCACTGTAATCGAGCCTGACAAGCAGCGTTGCCGTGAGCTTGCGGAAAAATTTGATTGCAACGTCATTCGTGAGGACGGCACGAATCAATCTGTTCTCAAGGAAGAAGGCATTGCTAAAACAGACGCATTTCTTGCTCTTTCCTCGCAGGATGAGGAAAACGCTATCGTTTCTCTCTATGCAAAATCTCAAAATACCAAAAAAATCATTACGCTGATCAGTGCTATGCAATACGTTGAATTATTCAAGGGGATGGGGCTTGACGGAATTGTTTCGCCCAAATACTCCACCTCAAACGAGATTCTTCGCTACGTCCGCTCCTTGGCGGTAACAAAGGATATTGAGATCGAATCGCTGCACAAGCTCATGGAAGACAACTTCGAGGCTTTGGAATGCGTCATAAAAGAGCCTATTGAGGGCATTACCGGTATTCCGCTGAAAAACCTAAAGCTCAGACGTGACGTGCTTCTTGCAAGCATTATTCATAAGGATAAGGTCATTATCCCCTCCGGTAACGACAAAATGGAAAGCGGAGATACGGTCATTCTGTTCACCTCGGGTGTTGAAATCAACGATATAAAGGATATTTTGAAATAATATGAATTATCGTATGCTACGGTATCTGCTTGGGTGCATATTGCTCATAGAGGCAATCTTGATGCTGCTCCCATTAACAGTATCCATCATCTCAAACGAGGACGTTATGCCCTTTGTTTATACGATCGCAGCTTTGTTGGCGATCTCTCTTCCCTGCGCAATCTTTAAGCCGAAAAATACGCAGATCTATGCAAGAGAAGGCTTTGTTTGCGTAAGCTCCGCGTGGATCTTGCTTTCGATTTTTGGTGCGCTTCCCTTCATTTTCAGCGAAGCAATTGCAAATCCGATCGATGCGTTCTTTGAAACGGTATCCGGCTTTACCACAACCGGTGCAACCATTCTGCCCGCTGTTGAGCATTTGCCTCGCGGCATTCTGTTCTGGCGCAGCTTTACTCACTGGATCGGTGGTATGGGCGTGCTTGTATTTATGCTTGCTATTTTGCCTACGGCAGGCGGTGAAGCGATCCATCTGATGCGCGCTGAGGTTCCCGGCCCCACTAAAGGCAAGCTGGTTCCCAAAATGCGCCAGACCGCATTGATTCTTTACGGCATTTATATCGTGCTGACACTGCTTGAGGTTGTAATATTGCTTCTGTGCAAAATGCCGTTGTACGATGCACTCGTCAATGCGTTCGCAACCGCAGGAACAGGAGGTTTCTCCGTTCTCAACAACTCCATTGCGGGTTATCAAAGTCCTGCAATTGAGTGGGTTATTGCAATATTTATGCTGTTATTCGGCGTGAATTTTAACCTTTTCTTTTTCGTTATCATCGGAAAGATCAAGGATGTCTTCAAAAGTGAAGAGCTGAGAACCTACACGATTATCGTCACCCTTGCAACGGTTGCTATTTTTATCAACACTTATCGCATGTTTGATGGTGCCGGAGATTGCCTGCGTACTGCGTTTTTCCAAACCGCATCTATTATCACGACCACGGGCTTTGCAACCGTCGAATACAACGCCTGGCCGGTTCTTTCTAAAACGGTACTGACTCTTTTAATGGTTATCGGTGCCTGCGCAGGATCCACCGCAGGCGGATTGAAAATTTCCCGCGTTATGATTTTGGGCAAAAACATCGTACGAGAGATCAAGCACATGATCCGTCCGAGATCGGTCAACGTCGTAAGACTAGACGGAGAGGTTGTTCCCGATGAAACGCTGCGATCAGCTACCGGATACCTGACTGTCTATATAGCCGTGATCATTCTCACCATGCTGTTAATCTCCATTGACGGCATGAGTATGGAGACGAATTTGACTGCTTCTCTTTCTTGCGTCAATAATATCGGTCCTGCTCTTGGTGATCTTGGTGCGATGAACAATTTCAGCCCCTTTTCAAATTTTTCCACCTTGCTTCTTTCTTTTGCAATGCTGTTTGGCAGATTGGAATTCGTGCCTATGATGGTACTCTTCTCCCCTTACGCGTGGAAAAAGAGATAAAGACTAAAATAACGGCGAAGGCTTGTAAGCCTTCGCCGTTTTGTCTATTGAGTTACGATTTCGGTTTTTCCTTGACTTCTGTATGCAGCAAGCACGAGCTGTACAACCTTAGCTGCCTCAGAACCGTCAATTGTAAAATGTCTGCCGGTTGCTACGCAATCGTAATAATCTGCGATCAATGCACCGTGGCTGGAACCATAGCACGCTTTTCCAAGTGCCATTGCCCCTTCCTCATAGTGCTCGTGACGATTGCCGAACAAAACGTCCTTGGGCATGACCTTGATCCATTCCCCATCCGCACGTACGGTCAGCTCTACCGGACAATCGGTTGCTCCGCCGTTGGTTGCATAGAAGGTAAAGCCTTGATTGGGCTTTCCTGCCAGGATCACGGCTGTATCCTCAACCTCAATCTCATCTGAGAGCGTCATGCAGGCAATGGTAGCACGCAGTTGCTCTGGCATACCGACAAACCATTGTACCAGATCCAGGGTATGCAATGCCTGGTTGATCAGTACACCACCGCCCTCGGTGTCCCATTTTCCTCTCCATGCTCCGGAAGCGTAGTATGCAGCATCTCTGTACCAAGTCACGCTCGCAGTCGCACACAGGCTTTTTTTGCCCTCTAAGTAAGTCTTTACCGCAAGGTTGGCAGCATTATATCTGTTTTGCAAGCAAACGCCCAACTGCGCCTTACTGTTTTTCTCTGCTTCAAGAATACGAGGGATGTCCTCTTCTCTGATGCACAACGGCTTTTCACAAAGCACGTCAATTCCGCGCTCCAAAGCAGCAATGATCATATCGGCATGCAGGTAGTGAGGCGTGCAGATATGTACCACATCGATCTGCTCACGATCTAACATCTCCACATAGTCTGTGTAATGACTTTGTCCGGGAGCGTTACGCAATACAGCTTCATTGACGTCACACACCGCTACGATTTCATGCCCTTGCCCCTTCAGCACCTGCTCATGCAGCTTGGCAATATTACCGTAACCGATTATGGCAGATTTCATACATTTCTCCTTATTTAGAACCAAACGTGCCTGCAGTATCTGCGATAGCACCGTCTACACAAGTCTTCTTCTTGGAATTTGCGACGTGCTGTTCAAGCTCGCGCAGGTATCTGTCTTCATCAACGGGCAGCATGATAGGCTCACCGTTGTTCCAACCGGAAAGCTCCATCGCATTCATCAGCTCAACGCCGTTAATGCCCTCTTTACCGTCAACAAACAAGGGCTCTTCACCGCGAATTGCCGCAATAAAGTTGTTGATGATACCCATGTGCTGGGGATTCTCGCCGTCGGTTTCAACCTCGGTCATGGTGCACTTAGGAGGAACGAAGCCGATGGTTGCAGTCTTAGACCACTCCTGAGAGTCCTGATCGTTCTGCCAATAGTACAGTTTATTGTTCTCTACTAACAGCTTACCCTTGGTACCCGAGATCTCAAAGCGGTTTGTACCGGGAGCTTCACCAGTAGTAGTGATGAACATGCCGGTCGCACCATTCTTGTAACGGAAATAAGCGGTCACGTCATCCTCTACTTCAATATCGTGCCACTTACCGTACTGGCAGAAGCCGTTGACCTGTACGGGCAGCTCGCCAACCACCCACTGCACAAGGTCAATCTGGTGGGGGCACTGATTGAACAGCACGCCGCCGCCTTCACCTTCCCAGGTTGCTCTCCAGCTGCCGCTATCGTAATACTGCTGGGTACGGTACCAGTCGGTAATGATCCAGGTCACTCTCTGCAGCTCCCCAATGCCGCCCGCCTGCACGATCTCGCGCATTTTGCGGTACACGCAGTTGGTGCGCTGATTGAACATCATTGCAAACAGTGCGTTCGACTGCTTGGCAACCTCATTCATTTCCTTGACCTGCTTGGTATAGACACCGGCAGGCTTATCGCAGATGACGTGAATGCCGCGCTTGAGTGCTTCGATTACCATTTCGGGGTGGAAATAGTGCGGTACGACAACCATAACCATATCACAAAGACCGCTGTCCAGCATATCGATATAATTATCAAAATATGCAACGTTCTGACCCTCGGTTCTGCTCTTCATGAGCTCGATCTTAGCAGGATTATTATCGCAAAGTGCGGTAATCACGCCGTTCGGAATCTTACCGGGGTTAAACAAGCCCGCCATATAGTGCGTGCCCTGATTACCAAGACCAATAATACCAACTCTTACCTTTTCCATGTCTGTGTCCTCCTTAAAGGTTTGCTTTGATGTATTTGATGCTGCGTCCGACCTGCTCCATGGTGTCGGGCAGCGTTGCTGCGTTGTCCTGCTCTACAAGAAAATACTGCGCGCCTGCCGCTCTCATGCGAGGCAGCAGCGAGGCAAAATCAATGTTGCCGTCACCAACGGGCGCAAATATGGGTGTGAATGCACCGGGATTTTCGGGAGTATTCGTGATCATATAGTCCTTTAAGTGGACGCAGCAGATCCTTCCCTTCAATCTGTCAATCGTTGCGCCAACGTCCACGCCACCGTACTGCAGCCAGTAGGTATCCAGCGTGTAGTTGATGTAGGGTGCATTTTCAATGATGTAATCAAACACGGTCTGTCCGCCGTGCTTGAAGAATTCAAAATGGTGATGATGATAGAAGAAAGAGAAGCCGTTTTGCTGCATGACCTCACCCGCTTTATTGAGCTGCTCGATCATTTGCTTACATCTGACCTCGTCTGCAATGGCATCCGGCGGCATAGCACCAAGACCGATGTTTTTGCAGCCAAACTTCGCATGCTCCTCCATAAGTGCCTGCGTATCGTTTATAATGCGATCCATGGGCACGTGGGTCAGCACAACGGGCAAGCCCGATTGTGCGCTGACGCGCGCGATTCTGTCCGCATCAAAAGCACCGCCCGAATACTGGATATAGGAGTATCCCATCTCCTTGAGCGCCAAAGCAGCCTCTAAAAAATGCTCCTCGGTATCCAGATAATTGCGGATGGAATACAAATTAAGTCCTGCTTGCATCTTTCTCAAATCCCTCCTTGTTCTGCACGTAGCCGTTTTGCAGCAGCAGTTCTTTCAAGGCTGCGACTGCAGCGTCAAACGCCTGATCGTTGTTTTCGTAGGTATACTTGTTCTTCATCTCGCTCGCATCGATCTGTGCATATCCCGCAAACACGCGCAAGTGCGGCTCCAGTGTCAGTACGGCATCCGCATCGAGAGCGATCATCGCGATCAACTGTCCGATTCTACCGTCACCGTGTCCTGCAGGTACGATCTCACCCGTTTCTGCTATCACATCCTTGATGTGAAAATAGTTGGCGTGTGCGTGCATAGCCTCCAGCGTTTGCGCGGAGTCCTGACCGCATTGCAGATAGTTGGCAGGATCATACACGTGGGCAAGCCCCGGCACGTTTTGCTTGATCAGCTGCACGCGCTCCAAGGTGTCGCCGAAAATGTCCTTTTCGTTTTCATGGCACAGCAGAACTCCGTATTTTGCAGCGGTTTCTACCATGCGTTGCAGATATGCATATACCTTTTCGGGCTGATCATACGCGCCGAAAAAGCTGAACATGCGGATTCTCTTGCAATCAAATACGTTTGCAAGCTTGCAAACGTGCTCTACGGTTTGCAGATACTCCTCAATATCCACGGTAATATCCACTTTTCCAAGCGGCGAGCCTATCGACCAGACCGCAATGCCCGCAGCCTCCAGCTCTGCCTTGATCTGTGCAGCCTCATCGACCGTCAGATCCTTGACGTTCTTTCCGTTTACCGAACGCAGCTCGGTTAAAGCAATATCATTTCTCGTCATTGCGGCAATCTGCCCTTGCAGAGAGGCAGATGCTTCATCCGAAAATGCGCAAAGTCTTATCATACTGTCCCTTTCTTAAGATCACAAAAATTACTGAAAATTCTTTGTTTAATTTGTAAATCCCATTGCTTTTTTTGCAGTTATATTGTACAATATATATAACGCTCTGTCAAGAGCATCAAGAAAAACATTTCAATTTTTCTAAAACTATTTACAAACAGAGGCACTTCATGAAACAATTTATGGACCGCGACTTTTTGCTTTGCAACGATACCGCAAAGACGCTTTATCACGACTATGCATCTCAGCTTCCCCTGGTAGATTACCATTGCCACATTGATCCTCGTGAGATTTACGAGAACAGACAGTTTGAAAATATCACGCAGATCTGGTTAGGTGGCGATCACTACAAGTGGCGTATTATGCGCTCGAACGGTGTACCTGAGGAATACATTACAGGCAATGCTCCCGACCGTGACAAATTCCAAAAATTTGCTGAGGCACTTCCCCGTTGCGTAGGTAACCCCATGTACCATTGGTGCCACCTCGAATTAAAGACCTATTTTGGATATGAGGGCGTGCTGAACGGAGAAACGGCACAAGAGGTTTGGGATCTGTGCAACGAAAAACTCAAGGTCATGCGTGCGCGTGATTTCATATCGCAGAGCAATGTTGCCATGATCGGCACAACAGACGATCCCTGCAGTGATCTTGCCTATCATGCGCTGATTGCAAACGAGGGACTTGACTGCAAGGTTTGCCCCAGCTTCCGTCCCGACCCTGCGCTCAATATGCACAAGCCCGGCTTTATCGCATACATCGAAAAGCTTGGCAAGACCGCAGGCATCGAGATCAAGACGGTTGCTGACGTTAAGGCTGCGATTTCTGCAAGAATGGATCATTTTGCTGCACACGGCTGCCGCGCAAGCGATCACGGACTTGACTATATCATGTACCGAGAAGCAAGCGAGGAAGAGATCAACGCAGCATTGACTACGGCTCTTGCAGGCGGCACGGTTACTAAGGAACAGACCGAAGCGTATCAGACCGCGCTGCTGCTTTTCTGCGGACGCGAATACGCACGCCGTGGGTGGGTGATGCAGTTGCACTTCTCCTGCATGCGCAATCCCAACAGCCGCAGATTTGCGGAGCTTGGTCCCGATACAGGCTTTGACTCCATTGCTGTGACCGATAGCTGCGCACCACTATACAGACTCATGGACGCATGGGACAAGGACGGCCAACTGCCCCGCACCGTACTTTACAGCCTCAACCCCGCCGATAATCAATGGATCGACACGCTGCTGGGTGCTTTCCAGGACAGTTCTGTCCCCGGCAAGGTACAACACGGCAGCGCTTGGTGGTTCAACGATAACAAGGTTGGTATGCAGGAGCAGTTGACCAGCC
>JAGBXH010000048.1 GCA_017629395.1 Clostridia bacterium
CGCACGGCGCAGCTGCTTGCAGGCTCTGATTTTGCACGCAAGCTGGGCGTAGGACAGATCGCCACGCACGTGGGCTTTATTCCCGAGGACCCCAATTCCGAGCTGTACAAGGGTACGGTGGAGGCGGTGCGCACGGTGGCGCTGCGATGTGCCGAGAACGGGCAGTATTTTTTGTTTGAGACGGGGCAGGAAACGCCCACCACGCTGCTGCGCACCATTCAGGACGTGGGGCTGGATAACGTAGGCGTTAATCTTGATCCCGCCAATCTGATCCTGTACGGAAAGGCAAATCCCGTGGACGCGCTTGGCGTGATCGGCAAATACGTGCGCGACGTGCACGCCAAGGACGGATGCTATCCGACTGACGGCAGAACGCTCGGCAGAGAGATGCCGCTTGGCGAGGGACTTGTGAATTTTCCCGCATTGATCAAGGGCTTGCAGGCACTTGGATACGACGGTGCGATCACCATTGAGCGTGAGATCAGCGGAGAGCAGCAGATTGCGGATATCATGAAAGCCAAAGCATTGCTGGAAAATTGCATCAATCAATAAAATCACGGCGCATTTGACAAGATTGAACCGAATATGGTATACTTATCACAAACAATCAAAAGGAGAGTGAATGATATGAAAAAGCTTTGCGCGTTATTCCTTGTATGTATCACCTTGATTTCTTTGTTTGCCTCCTGTGCGGAAACCGGGGAGCAGCCGGTCGATACAACCGTTGCAGAGGAGAGCACAGACCCTGTACAGCTTGACCGTGTTCCGGCGGAGCTGAAATATGACGGGGAGGACGTCACCGTTCTCAATCGCTCCATGTTTGGCTGGACTGCAGACGAAATTGCCGTGCCGGAGCAAAATTCCGACCCGGTCAACGATGCTATGTTCAACCGTAACGTGACGATCAGTGACCGACTTGGCGTCAATATCGTGTCTTGCCCCATTGACGATCCCAATCAGCACAAGCCGATCGAGGAGATCAAGCGGGCGGTCAAGGCGGGATCGGACGAGTATGATCTGCTGGCAGCCTCGGCGTATGCCGTGACGGCAACGGTCTCCGAAGGCACGTTTTACGATCTGACCAATCTGACGTATTTGGATCTGGATCAATCGTATTGGATGCAGGGATACAACGAGAGCATGTCTTTTCTTGGCAAGCAGTATACTGCAACGGGAGATATTGCGCTGTCCACGTACAGATTCACCTTTGTGACGCTGTTCAACAAGGACGAGTTTGATAACAGCAGTGTGCCGTATCTGTACGAGGCGGTGAGCAATGAAGAATGGACGCTGGATTATCAGGCATCCCTTGCTAAAAATTTTTACCGCGA
Source organism: Clostridia bacterium (assembly GCA_017629395.1). Taxonomy (GTDB): domain Bacteria; phylum Bacillota; class Clostridia; order Oscillospirales; family CAG-272; genus SVQP01. Next base: position 1,332 of record JAGBXH010000048.1, read on the forward strand.
TATTAACGGATCGGGAAAGAAGGACGAGGGCGATTTCTTTGGATTGATCACTTGCCCCGGTATATGCACCGACCCCTATTGGGCGTCGTGTGATCTGTCTGTGGTAGAAAAGGATGCCGACGGCTATTACGAATACGTGGTGGATATTGCGCAGCTGTCCGATGTGATGGATAAGATCCTGAATTTGTACTATGATTGCGGCGGTACGAACCTGTATCTTCCCGAGGCAGACAATGCGGAGCAGGATAAGATCCGCAATCTGTTTGCAAAGGGCGAGTGTGCCATGACTACGCTGCGTCTGGTGGCGGTTGAGCAGGGTGACGTGCGCAATATGGAGCAGCAATACGGCATCGTGCCCATTCCCAAGTACAGCACCGATCAAAAGGGCTATCGCTCGCAGATGCACGATCAGTTTACCGTATTTGCCATTCCGTCTTCTGCAGCGCAGAACAGATTGGAAATGCTCGGTGCAACGCTTGAGGTTATGGCGTCCGAATCCGCACGTACTGTCAAGCCTGCTTATTATGAAATCGCGGTCAAGCGTAAGTACATGAGCGATCCGGTTGCGTGGGAGATGTTGGATCTGATCTTTGCAAACGTCAAGGTCGATCCGGGTTTGATCTATACCAACTCCTTGGAAAAACCGCTGCAGACGTTGCGCGATATCTCGGAGAGCAAGCAGAACACCGTGTCTTCCTCCTATGAAAAAATGAGAAGCAAGGCGAAGAAGAGCCTTGCCAAGCTCAACTCCAAATTGGAAGATCTGGAATGATGTCAGAATAAGAAAGCCCCCGACGCTCGCGTCGGGGGCTGCTTGTATATCGGGATTCTTAATTTGCGGCACCAACACCGTCGGTGACGGCGTTTGCCATTGCTTCTTCTGCGCTCAAAGCGCGGTTGTAGAAGCGGATAGAGCGATAGGTGGTATCAAATGCCTTCGCGGGATCGGAGTGACCGATAAAGAAGTTGCCTGCGCTCAAAGAGCCGGATGCCGTGTTGATCTCTCCTGCGA
>JAGBXH010000374.1 GCA_017629395.1 Clostridia bacterium
CGTCAAGGACGGCATGACCATCACTGTCAAAGAGGACGGCGTGGTTGTCGTAGAATAAGAGAAACGTAGAAAAATCCCTGCATCGGTGATGCAGGGATTTTTGTTTGCGCACGTAGGGACAACTCCTTGTAGGGCAGAATATCCTCTGCCATACTTATCTCCATGCCCGACCGAGCACCTTTTTTCTGTTCATCAGGAACTTGAGCAGAAAATCGTAATTCTGTTCGGTAATATCGTCCTGATCCGCATACCAAAGCTGATCGTTGAGCGCAAGAGATTCGTCGATCTCGCCCCTATAGCTTTGCACGTACAGAATGCAATCGTCCAGCACGTCCGCATAGTAGGTCTGATACCGCTCGCAAAGCATGGCGTAAAGCTCATCCGAGCGCGCCACACCGCGGAAGAAATCATTGGAGTATTCGATCTTGCTGTCTACGTAATAATATTCGTTGGGAGCACCCGTCCAGGGCACGTACAGGCTGTAATCGTAATCCCAGATCGGGCCGAACGCCAGCTTTTCGCCTGCGATCTGATAGGTGTAGAAGGATTTCCAAATGTGGTCGCGCTCGCCCATGATCTGGTCAATGATCATGTAATCGATCAGCGAGTCAACGTCCAAGTAGTGCCTTAGCTTTTTGGTGTTGCCTTCATCGCATGCTTCTAAAATCTTGTTATAGTGTTTTTCTAACTGCGAAAAGAAGGAATAAAACTGCTCATCCGAGCAAAAATCTTGCTTTTTCGGGTATTTGAGCGTGAAATAATTGTTGCACCACGCTACGTAGAAATAATCCTCGCCCTCAATTGCCAAAGGGTCATGCTGTACGCCCTCGTCTAAGCAAACGTAGAAATTGAACTGGTCAAGGTCGGTCATATCGGGGGTGATGGTCTGCTCTATATCCATGCGCCCCTCGTTTTCCTGCACCTGCTCGCAAAGCGTGTAAAGCCCCATATATTCACCGTTGAGGTAGAGGTTGACGTGGTGCGGTGTGGGGGTGAACGCCAGCGCATCGGATGCCGCGCCAAGATAGAACGCGGTGGTATTGTGCATGCAGGAGGGGTCAAGGTATTCGGCAAGCAGCACCCAGCTCTTTGCCTTTTCCAGCCCGAAGAGTGAAACCTTTTGATTGAATTTGATGCGGTACGGCTTTTTGTCATAGCCCTGCGTGGAGTTGCCGCGCAGTCGGATGCCGCCGCCCACGTTGTAAAATTCATCCTCTGTGTTGACAAGATCCGCGCGCATGTCCACGTAGTCAAATTTGTTTTCGATCGGTGCGTCGCTTGTGTCAATATGTAAAATGGGCAGCTCGCGCGTGACGTAGTCAAGTAAGAGAGTGACCTTGGTGTCCTTTGTCACGTTTTCAAGCGAAATTTCGTTGCCCTCATATATCTGACCGTCGATTTCATAGCCTGTGTACACGTAGCCGCGCTTGACCCGGAACGATACGGGCACAAAATCAATGTCCGTCACGTCCTGCACGACCTCACCGCCCGAAAAAATCACAGCGTCCTTGATCGGGCAGATGATCTTGAC
>JAGBXH010000375.1 GCA_017629395.1 Clostridia bacterium
AGCAAACGTCAGATATTCGTCAACCGTCATATCTGACGTTTGCTTACGAGCTCAAGAGCTGCAAGCTGCCCCGCGAGGAGCACATTGCTGAGGTTTGCGAGGTCGTCAAGATCGGCGACGTGCGCAAAAGAGTCATCCGCAACCTCTCCAAGGGATACAAGCAGCGCGTGGGCATTGCGCAGGCGCTGATCGGCAACCCCAAGGTCATCATTTTTGACGAGCCCACCATCGGTCTTGACCCCAAGCAGATCATTGAGATCCGTAACCTGATCAGAACGCTGGGCAAGGGTCACACGGTCATTCTCTCCACCCACATTCTGCAAGAGGTGCAGGCGGTTTGCGACAGAATCGTCATCATCAACAAGGGCAAGATCGTAGCCGACGAGCTGACCGAGAATATTTCCCGCGCGGTCGAGAACAACCACCGCTTCAACGTCAAGATCTGCGGTCCTTCCCGCGAGGTGCTTGCCGCTATCAAGAGCCTGAGCGGCATTGCATACGCCGAGGTGCTGGCGGAGCGTGACGGCGAGGCTTATACGTACATGATCGAAAGCGAATACGGCGTTGACGTGCGTAAAAAGCTGTTCTACACCATGGCAGAGCGCGGCTGGGCGATCATCGGTCTGGAAGCTCTTGGCATGAGCCTGGAAGACATCTTTATTACGGTTGTGGACAAGTCCGCAGACGATAGACTCAACAGACCGAACAGAACCGTGCGCCGTCGCGCAGGCAGCAAGGATGCCTTAGAAAAGCAGGTTGCGGAAACCATGCTGCAGGAGGGCGCAGAAAAGCGCGCCGCTGCGGACGCGACCGAGATCGAGGACGAGGAATAATTCCCCGCCACTAAAAATTCGAAAGGAGAACGGCTTTACGCCGTGTAAAACGATATGCTTGCCATCTATAAAAAAGAGATGCGCTCTTATTTCATCAATCCCATCGGATACGTGTTTGCGGGTGTATTCTTCATCATGTCAGCACTGCTTTGCTGCTACACCACCATCGTATCCTCCAGCTACGACACCTCATCCTATTTCATGATGATGGTTTTCGCCTTTATCATCCTGATCCCGCTTCTGACCATGCGTTTGTTTGCAGAAGAGAGAAAGCTGCGCACCGAGCAGCTGCTTATGACCGCTCCCGTTTCCATTACGGGCATGGTCATGGGAAAATTCCTGGCAGCTCTGACGCTCTTTGCCTCTTCCCTGCTCATTTCCTGCATCAACTTCATTCCGATCTACGCCTTTGCCTCCATTGAGCGCGGCAACGAATCCTACAACACCACCCACATCGGTCCCGTGACCGGTCAGGTCGTGGGCTGCCTTGTCGGCATCCTGCTTATCGGTGCGGCATTCATTGCCATCGGTACGTTTATCTCGGCTCTGACCGAAAACCAGCTGGCTGCCGCAGTCGTGACCATTTCGGTCATTCTTGGCATGGTGCTGCTCAGCTTTGTCAATACGCTTATCGATAACGCCGTTATCCGCTTCGTGATTGACTGGTTCTCGGTGCTCAGCCGCTTCAACGCCTTCAGCTACGGCATGTTTGACTTCTCCGCGCTGCTCTATTACTTCTCCATCACCTTCGTATTCCTGTTTTTGACAGTCAGAGTATACGAAAAGCGCCGTTGGGGCTGATACGGAGGATAAGACACAATGAGAAGAACAGCGACAAGCCGCCGCTTTCGCTATGGCTCTTTGTCCGTGGTACTGACGATTTGCGTCATTGCCGTGGTCGTGATGGTCAACGTCATTTTCCAGACGCTTGCAACGCGCTACTCCTGGTTTATTGACATGACCTCCTCGGGTACGTTTACCCTTTCGGACAATTGCCGCGATTACGTGGCGGACAGCATTATTCCGCAGATCGATGCCGATAACGAGGGCTTGAGCGAAAAGCAAAAGATCCGCATCATCTTCTGCGATGACAAGGCAGCCTGGGAGGAGCAGCCGGTACAGCAGTACCTGCTCAACACCGCCAAGGAGCTCGCCGAACAGTTCCCCGATCATATCGTGATCGAGCACATCAACATCTGGAACCACCCCTCTCTTGCAAAGAAATACAACGTATACGCAGACACTAACGTGGTCATTGCCTACGGTGACCGCCACGTGCTGCGCCCTTTGAACGACTTTTACGTGTTCAACAGCGCAGACACCGAAACGCCCATCGCCTACAACGGTGAAAAGAGCTTGGCTACGGGCATTCTGCACGTAGCGCAAAAGGAGACGCCCATGGCGTACCTGACCGTTAACCACGGTGAGACCATGTACGACAACTCCTTCCTCAATCTCCTGACCGACGCGGGCTATCGCTATACCTACCTGGATTTGATGAATTTTGAGATCCCCGAGGACTGCGAGCTGCTGGTGACCTACAATCCCACCAAGGATTTCGCCATCAATGACGGCATCTCCGTCAAGGATGAGATCGCCAAGCTGGACGCCTATATGCAGGCGGGTGGCGCATACATGGTGTTCGTCAACTCCGATACCTTTGTTTCGGGCAGCTTTGTAAACTTAGAAACCTATCTGGAGGGCTGGGGCATTGACTTTATGCACTCCGAGGTTGCAGGCATTGAGCATTGCTATACGGTCAAGGACACCTCGCAATCCCTCTCGGTGGACGGCTACACCCTGCTTGGCAGCTACACCACCAACGAACGCGGCGCTGCCATTGCGCAATCCGCAGGATATAACCCCGTGGTATTTGCCGGGGCAACCGTCATCTCCCCTGCGGCAGGCTTTGACGCGGGCAGTGACGGCACCTACGCCAAGGACGGCTGCACCCTTTACCCCATTCTGACCTCGGGCGAAAACGCGCAGGCATGGGCAGGCGGACAGGCTGTTGCAAACGCATCTGCAGCCAACCCCTTTATCATGATGACGCTTTCCGAAAAGGACTATGCGGGCGGCAAGGGCTACATCCTTGCCTGCACCTCTACGAAATTTGCAGATGAGGACGCGCTGCATTCTCCCGTTTACGGCAATGCAAACGTGCTGCTTTCCGCAATTGAGACCATTGGTAACGATCGTATTCCCACCTCGCTGACCTCCAAGCCCTTTGCGGATTCCACCATTGACACCATTACGGTTGCGCAAAAGACTTATATCACGGTGCTGCTTGCCACCGTTCCCGCACTCATCTGCTGCGTTGCGGGCATGATCGTTCTGATAAGGAGGAAGCACGCATGATGCACAAGTTTACCAAGAAGACAATATTTACGCTTGTGACCGTGCTGGTCATTGCCGGCGTGCTGCTTTGCAATATCGGCTTCCACGCACTTGCCACCCGCGGACTTTGGTTTTTGGATTTTGCCATTCCGCGCTACCTTTCCATGGAGGGCACGCTTTACAAGGTGTCCGACTCCTGTATCGATCTGCTTGATAAAAACCTGCCGGGTACGGTAGACGCCATCAACGCAGAGCGAGCTGCCAAGGGCGAGCAGCCCTTGAAGGTTGAGATCATTTTCTGCACCGATGCGGATATGCTTGACAAAAACGACTACACCCGCTACATTCACTACACTGCACTTGGTCTGCAAAAGGAGTTTGCCGATTATATTGACGTGCAATACGTCAACATTGTCAAAAACCCCTCGGCTGTGCAGAAATACAAAGCCACCAGCGCAACCAACATCTACTCCTCCAACGTGATCGTCTCCTTCGGTACGGAATACCGCGTATTTACGGTCGACTCCCTTTTCACCTCCAATGATGCCGCTTCCAAGGATTACTGGGCATACAACGGTGAAAAGAAGCTGACCTCGGGTATTCTCGCGGTCACGCGTGCCGAGTCCCCCATTGCTTGCCTGACCGTCAACCACGGAGAGAAGATTGAGGGATACGACGAATTCATGCGCCTGATCGAGGCTGCCGGCTTCCGGGTACAGACGCTGGACCTTGAAAATGATCCCATTCCCGAAAATTGCCGACTCATCATCACCATGGCACCGCAAACCGACTTTTTCGGTGACGCTGCGGACGACAACGACGAGATCGACAAGCTGGATGCCTTCCTTGATAAGGCTTACTCCTTCTTGTACGTCTGCGATCCCGATTCCCCCTCTCTCCCCAACTTGGAGGAGTACCTTGAGTTCTGGGGTATTACGCAGGCGCGCAAGACCGACAGCGCAGGCCTTTTTGAGAATTACCTGCTGCAGGACAAGGAAGCCAACGTGGACGGCGAGGGCTATGCGCTGATCGCCACTTACGAAACGCTGGGCAAGGGCGCGTCCTTTACGGCAGACCTGCGTGACACGGGCTACCCGCCCACGGTGATCTTTGATAACGCCACTGCGATCAAGCCCGCCGATAACTACAAGCCCACCTACGTGCTGGAGGATGAAACCACGAATACCGAAGCTTATATGTACTATTCCTACCGCGCCAACGGTGTTTCCAGAACCATGCACAATATCTTTACCGCTCCTGCCACGGCGAACGGCACGGTGAACGGAGAGGTTCACGAGGCAGCGGGACAGTACCCCTTCAGCCTGATGACGCTGACCGTGGAAAACCGCACCACCCAAGAAACCAATTACTCCGTAGCCCAAGAGCCCTCTTACGTTTGCTGCATTGCATCGACCGACTTTTTGTCCGACACCGTGCTTGCATCCGACGCTTACGGTAACGCGGACGTCGTGCTCGGCACGCTACGCTCCATGGGCCGCGAGGTCATTCCCGTTACGCTGGAATTCAAGGCGTTCATGGTCTGGGATATTGCAGAAAAGGTGCTGGCAGATAATAATCCCATGCCCATTATGATCGCGCTTGCCGTCGTGCCTGCGCTGATCTGCTTCGGCGTTGGTATCTTCTTTAACGTCAGGAGAAAATATTTATGATGCAAGAACAAATTTATACCCTCTCGTTCCGTCCCGGAAAGGGTGAGGTCTCCCGCCGCTCACTTGAGATCAAGGTGGGAGAGCCCCTGCCTGCGCTGCCTATTCCGCAGCGCAAGGACTACACCTTTGACGGATGGTACACCGAGGAGAACGGAAAGGGACAGAAATTCGTGCCGGGAGACATCCCCACGACCGATCTTGTGCTGTACGCCCATTGGATCAAGCGCAAAACCGCTAAGAAAAAGTCCCTTTACCGTACCCAGAAAAACGCAGCGATTACGCTTGCCGTCAGCTTTGCTTTGCTGATTGCCGTGCTGATCGGCGTACGCGCTCTGGTCAGCATTCTGACCTATAACGAGCAGGTCAAGGTCATCGGCGAGAGCGGCGAGGTGGAAACCATCACCACCAAATACTACGTCAAGAAAATTGACGGTGTATACCACCTGTGCCACCTCAACGGCTCCTTCCCCAATTTCAGCTTTGAACCTCTGCCACAGGATGTGGACGGATACTTCGTGACCGATCACGACTCGCTGATCCAGGTCGATCCCAAAACGGGTGCCTGCAAGCTTTACGCCGTGGTGGAGACCGAGGGTACTGAGGTAGTAGGATTTTCCGGCAGAGTCATGCTGTTCAGACAGCTGACCTACGACGCCTCCTCCTCGCTTGGTAAAAAGCCGCAAAATCGCATTGATAAGATCGAAGTGCACAACACGCACGGCTCCTTCACCTTTATCCGTGAGCAGGACACCAATAATTTCTATATTAAAGGCTACGATACAACCGCCTTCAGCCTTGAATCCTTTGCACAGCTTGCAAGTGCATGCGGCTACACCATTTCCATGGAGAGACTGGCAGATCCCGAGCGCAATCCCGACGGTTCCATCCGCTTTGCCGAATACGGCTTGGTGGCAGAGACCCGCAAGGATGCAGAGGGCAAGGAATACGACTACGTGCCCTCCAAATTCACCACCACCGCGGGTGACGGCTCGACCTACACCGTCATCATCGGTGACGCGATCGTTTCCGAGGCAGGCTACTATGCACAGCTTGAGGGCAGAGATAAGATCTACATCCTGTCCGCAAACGGTATCAAGGATTTCGTGCTGCAGCCCGTTGAGGTGCTGCTGACCCCCATGGTCACCTATCCCTCATCCATGAACACCTACTTTGACGTAGAGCATTTTATTATCAGGGACGAGATTGATCACGACAAGATCAACGACCTCATTTTTAAGGAGGCATGCCTGCGCATGGGTCTTGACGTTGACAGCATGACCAAGGAGGAGATCGAGCAGATCGACCAAAAGGAGCTTGCCAAGCATTACAGCGAGGTTTCCGCAGAGATCTATGAAAAGCTGCTTGCCGAGCACTCCAGAAAGGTATGCGACTTCTCTTATCTTGACCTTGAGGAAAGAGAAAACACCATGTATTCCTCCATGTCCTTCAAGACCGACTCGGAATACATGCAAGGCTACTTCCCCAGCTACGACAACGTAAACTCCGCGCTCTACAACCTGTATTCCTTAGCTCCCCTGCGTATCGTCAAGCTTGACCCCGATACCGATCTCATGGAGGAATACGGCGTGCTGGAGCCCGCGCATCTGATCACCTACAGTTATGACGACACCGACGACGAGGGCAATACCTTCACCGTTTACAACCGCATCAGCATCAGCACAAAGTCCACCTCGGGTATTTACTACGCTTACGGTGAGATCACCGCGCTGGACGAGGACGGAGAGGAATTCTACCTCTACACCCCCATGCTGGTAGAGCTTTACGAAAGCGCTGTGCCCTTCCTTGAATGGAGCAACGCAGACTGGTACGATCCTTACTTCGTGCAGCTCAACGTTGCCTACGTGCAGGACGTCATCTACACCTGGGGCCAGAGCAGCATTAAATTCAGCATTGATAACTCCGCTACCTCCCAGATGATATTCCTGCCCGGCAGAGGTGAAACACACACCGCCAAGGTGGGCGACAAGGAGCTGACCTATACGATCAAGAAGGTCGGAGACAGATACGTGCTGGTGGACGGAGAGGGCAATCCCCTTTCTGCCGTACACACCTCGGACTACATGGTGTCTGCGCAGTACGCGACCAAGGGCACGGTGCAGTATCCTTATCCGCAGTATGCCAAGGATTACATGTTCGTAGAAACCAAAACCGACGATCAGAACGGCACCTACACCTATTACATGTACTACCGCGGCAGCAAGGAATCCGGCTACAAGCTCTGTGCTGACGTCAAGGTGCTCAATGCCAACGGCGAGATCATCAACGCAAGCACGGTAGAAGGAAAGGCAGCATACGTGACCGACTACTTCTACACCAAGAGCGGCTACTTGTTCATGCTGGATAAAAAGAGCGAGCTTGCCAAGCAGCTGACAGACGGCATGGGCACTTGGGGAGACAGTACTGTCTACGTCACGGCAGACGAGCAGTATATCCTGATCGACAACAGCACAGGCACGTGGTTTACCGTCAAGACGCTGACTCCTCCCATCTACTTTACCGATAAGGACACCTCCTCTATGGTCGTAAACAGTGCTGACAGAAACGGTGTGACCTTCTATCCCACGGGCAGCACGCCCCTGCGCTTTAACGATACCGAGAATTATTTTGAGATCTATAACGTAGCAAAGCAGTCCTGGGCAAAGGCAAACACCTCTAACGTCACGCTTGGCGTCTGGGGACACGGCTCTTACTACAAGACCGCGGACGGCTCCTACGTTCTGGTGGACGCCAACACCGGTGATTGGGGTTACCTCTATCTCTCTACGGTAAGCTCGGGCAATATGGTCGTCAGCGCAAACGGTGAGCAGCTGGATTACGAGGTTACCCTGCACACGGCATCCGGCAAGGCACAAAATTCCACCGCTGCCGATAACTTCCGTAAGATGTATCAGGGCTTGCTTTACGCATCCGCAGAGGGTACAAGTGAGCTGACCGAGGAGCAAATGGCAGCCTTCCGTGCTACGCCCGACAGCGAATGCCAGCTCAAGCTGGTCATCACCGCCGAGGACCCCGACGGCACCACGCGCTATACCATTTATCGCTTCTATCGATACACAAACCTCAAGTCTTACATGACCATCGAGCTGGTGGATTCCCCCGATGATCCGGGTGATCCGCAAAACGGACAGGGTACGTTCTTCGTGCAATCCTCGTTTGTGGAAAAGCTGATCGCAGACGCACAGCGCGTCATGAACGGTCAAGAGGTCATCTCGACCAGTAAAAATTAAAAAACCGAAAGGCTCGTCTTGCGACGAGCCTTTCTTCATTGTCCTTTATCTTATTTTCTCTTTCTTTTTCCAAAGCACACAACGCCTGCTGCAACGATAACTGCGGGCACGCACGCGCCCACGATGCTCTTACAGCCGCGCTTGGTTTCTTCCCCGGGTGCGGTCGATTCTTGAATCGACCCTACGGGCTCGGTATTTTCGCCTGCTATAGGCTCGGTCGTTACCTCCTCACCGCTCTGCTCGGGCTGCGGCATAGCAGCCTTGAGCGTACGCACCAGCACGTTCATGGAGGTGGAGGTCAGCAGCGCGTTTTCCATGCCTGCCTGCGCCTTGACGTACGCCTCCGCGCTGACGTCACCGCCTGCCGCCACGTATTCGTCCATAATTGCCTGCAGTGCACTCTTGTCGCACACGGGCGTGCCGTAGGCTTCAATCTCTGCAAGCTGCAGCATATATCCGTCTGCCGCCGTGTTGCGCAGCCTGGTAGCTTCAAACTTGAGCATAATGGCGGGCACGGGCTCTGCAAGCTGCACCGTATAGGGCTGATCCGGCTTTCGGCTGGCGGTCTGCTTATCGACCGATACCCAATTCTCGCCGTCTGCGGAAAGCAAAATTTCAAAATCCTCGGGCCACAGATCCGAGATGGGATGCACCACGATCTTATCCACGGCAAAAACGTCACCGAAATCAATGATAACGTATTCCGTTGCTTTTGCCTTATCGTGGATCTTGACGTTGGAGGTCCAGCCGTTATCCAGCTTACCGTCATTGATAAACTTGCCCGACCAGCCCCACGCCACGTATTCCTGACTGGTGTCGCTGGAAACGTCGTAGGGTCTGTTCAAGGCGATATTCATGCCCTCGGTATAAATGATCTCCTCGTTCGGGCGTTGTATGCTGCCCGGTGCACCCACAGAGCCGTCGTCCATAAAGATCTCGATCTCGGCAATCGCCAGGGTGCTGCCGTACCGTTCAATATCCAGCTTGACGTAACGGGCATTGACCGCGTCAAAGGTAAAGGTGGGAAAAGCATCGCGTGCGCTGACGCTCTCGTCGCGCTTGACCTCTGTCCAGCTCTTGCCGTCCTCGGAAACGCTGATGATCACCGTCTTGCCAAAGTTTCTGCCGAATTGCTTCCCCGTGCCTGCGGGATAGATATCCACGCGGTTGAGCGTTGCGGCATAGCCGAGGTCAATAACGATCTCACTCTCGCGAGGTCCGTTCGACACCCAGCCCAGCGTACCGCTCATATCACACTCGCGCTCACCGTCGTTGAGATTATCCATATATTGATTGGAGGTGCCGGTGGAGCTGTTGCACGTAATCTGCGCGTCTAAAGCAAGATTGGAGCCGATGGGCGCAGGCGTGACCGGCTCTGCAAAATCAACGCCCTCGGGCAGGGCGAGCAGCACACCGTCACCTGCCGCCAGCGTCAGCGTCAGCTTGCCGCCGTTAAACGACACAGAGGAAAGGCTGCCGTCTTTCTTGCTGACCTCCCACAGAGCCGTGATGTCGGCATCAAGAGACAGCTCTACAGTCTGCTGACGCGAGAAATCGTTATTGACGACCATGATATAATTTCTGCCGTCCACCCTGCTCTTGAGCAGCGAAACGGTGTAGTTCTTTTTGTCTGCGGGCTGCACGGGAAAATCCTCGGGAATACTCTCCTGTCCCCAGGTCTCGCCGTTGAGGTAAATCTCCAGCGCGTCACAATCGATCAGCACCTTGCCAAGCGCCAGCACCTCGTGATTGACCTTGCTGACTGCTGCATAGTGCTTATTGGGCACGCCCGTTGCGGAAATGATGCCGTCTGCAAAGGGCTCGGAGCGATCCACGGGAGTAAACCACGTAAAGTACGAGATCTGCTTATAGCCGTACGCCATGTACATGTAGATCTCATAGCGGATCTCGCTGTCTGTCGGACGGCGGTATGCGCCGGGAATACATACCGACTGGATATACGCACCCGTCTTGACGCCGTTTGCAAGTCCCACC
>JAGBXH010000376.1 GCA_017629395.1 Clostridia bacterium
ATCCGTGCAGGTTCAAGTCCTGTCACCCGTACCAACAAAGAGGGGGCGCCCAAGTGGGCACCCCCTCTTTGTTGGTACGGGTGACAGGTAACTTGCACCTGCTTCGAGCTTGCTGCATACCGAACGGTTTATAGCATGTAACATGCACGCTCGACCAAAGCCGCGCGCAGACGCGCGGCTTTGATAGGTTCAAGTCCGTGCCATTTGGACACCTGCCTCGAGCTTGCTGCATACCGAACTGTTTGAAGAAAGTAATATGCACGCTCGACCAAAGACCGACGCTGTCGGTCTTTGATAGGTTCTAAGTCCTGCTCTTTTTGACGGGTGACAGGACTTGAATTTTGTAGGGGAGGATATCATCCTCCCGCCCGTAAACAGTTGTTGAGTGCGATATCCAAACGCTGATCTGTTATGATAGCGTGCGGGAGGATAATATCCTCCCCTACGGAGTGAGAATGTGTAAACCAAAAAAGCGGGTGATTCCACGGCTCATGCTCCGTGTCGCACCGTTTGAAAAAATTATATACAATTTCTACAATAATATAAGCCAAATCCGTTTGACAATCCCTATAACCTATGCTATAATAAAATCAGAAAAATATGCTTTTGAACGGAGAGATATCATGAACATTCATGCACTGATCACCGCACTTGTTGATTACGCCATCCGCGTAGAGCTTGCGCCCCAAGAGGAGCGCGCTTACATGACCAACATGCTGCTGACTACTCTCGGACTTTCCGAGTACGAGCAGCCCACCGAGCCCGTGCCCGCGCTGCCGCTTGAGGAAATCCTCGGGCAGATGTGCGATTACGCTTACGAGCAGGGCTTGATCGACTCTAATACTGTTGTGTACCGCGATCTGTACGACACCGCGCTGATGAATGCGGTCACGCCCAGACCCGGTGAGGTCATTCGCACTTTCCGTGCGCTTTACGAGAAAGATCCCGAGGCTGCGACCGACTATTTCTATAAGCTCAGCCGCGACTGCAACTACATCCGCATGGATCGCATTGCCAAGAACCTTTGCTGGCAGTACGAGGGCAAGTACGGCACGCTTGACATTACGGTCAACCTCTCCAAGCCCGAAAAAGACCCCAAGGCGATTGCTGCGGCGCGCCTTTTGCCTCCTGCGGGATACCCCAAGTGCGCGCTGTGCCACGAAAACGAGGGCTTTGCGGGTACGCTCAACCAGGCAGCGCGTCAGACCCTGCGTCAGATTCCTCTGACCATGGCAGGGCAGCAGTGGTACTTGCAGTATTCTCCTTACGTATATTACAACGAGCATTGCATCGCGCTCTCGGCGGCACACACGCCCATGAAGATCGACCGCGCCATGTTTGCAAAGCTGCTTGACTTTGTGGAGATCTTCCCGCATTACTTCATCGGCTCCAATGCCGATCTGCCCATTGTGGGCGGCTCGATCTTGTCGCACGACCACATGCAGGGCGGTCATTACACCTTTGCTATGGCACGCATGGGCAAGGAATGCGACCTCTGCTTCAACGGCTTTGAGGACGTGCAGGCTGAGCTGGTGCATTGGCCGCTGACTACCATCCGTCTGCGCAGCGAGGACAAGGAGCGTCTGGTTGCGCTGGCAGACAAGATTTTGATTGCTTGGCGCGGATATACCGACGCGGACGCTGTGATCTTTGCCGAGACCGAGGGCAAGCCGCACAATACCATTACGCCCATCGCGCGTATGGCGCAGGACGGCAAGCGTTATGAGCTGGATCTGGTGCTGCGCAACAATCTGACTACCGATGAGTGCCCCTTGGGTCTGTATCATCCCCATGCGGATAAGCACCACATCAAGAAAGAGAACATCGGCTTGATTGAGGTCATGGGCTTGGCGGTACTGCCCGCAAGACTTTCCACCGAGATGGAAACCTTACGCGAGGCAATTTTGAAGGGCGTTGACCCCGCCACCGTGCCCGAGATCGAAAAGCACGCCGAGTGGGCGCAAAAGCTCAAGGAGCAGTATACCTTCACCGAAGAGAATACGGCAGAAATTCTGCGTCAGGAGATCGGACGCGTGTTTGAAAAGGTGCTGGAGGATGCAGGCGTTTACAAGTGCACGCCCGAGGGCAGAGAAGCGTTTGCACGCTTCGTGGATACGGTTAACGCGCAATGAAGCATACGGCTTTGATACGAATTTTATGTGCTGCGCTGCTTGCCTCGTTTGCGCTTACTTGTTTGGCATCTTGCGATCAAGCCAAGGACGGCAAAAGTGCCTATGAGATCGCTGTGGAGCACGGCTTTGTGGGTGACGAGCAGGCTTGGCTGGATAGCTTGAAGGGCGAGCAGGGGGCACAGGGTGAGCCGGGTAAAAACGGCACCAACGGGGCGCACGGCGCGCAGGGTAAGGACGGTGCAGACGGAGTACCCGGCAAGGATGGCGCCGATGGCAAAGACGGCGCCGATGGTAAAGACGGTGCCGACGGCAAGGACGGTGAGGACGGCGCACCGGGCACACCCGGCAAAAGCGCTTATGAGATTGCCGTGGAGTACGGATATAAGGGCACGGAGCAGGAGTGGATCGCGCAGTTTTCGGGGACGGTCGGCAAGGACGGCATCGTCAGCGCATTTGTGGATGC
>JAGBXH010000377.1 GCA_017629395.1 Clostridia bacterium
GTGGTATTAGCAACCACCGCGGACATGTCCTTGATGGTCATTTCATATCTGGTATCGGGCTTGTCGCTGCCGTACAAGTTCATTGCCTCGGCAAAGGTCATGCGCTGCATGGGAGTGGGAATATCTACGCCAAGCACCTCGGCAAAGACTCTCTTGATAAAGCCCTCGTTGACCTCCATGATCTCCTCCATGGATGCAAAGGACATCTCAAGGTCGATCTGGGTAAATTCGGGCTGGCGGTCAGCTCTCAGGTCCTCGTCACGGAAGCAGCGAGCCAGCTGAATGTAGCGGTCGTAGCCCGACAGCATCAAGAGCTGCTTGTACAGCTGAGGCGACTGGGGCAGCGCGTACATAGAACCGGGGTGGATTCTGGAAGGAACGACGTAGTCACGCGCACCCTCGGGGGTGGGCTTGATCATCATGGGCGTTTCGATCTCGAGGAATCCGTTCTCGTAGTAGTACTGTCTTGCAACGCGTGCGATCTCGTGACGCATGCGGATGTTTCTCTGCAGCTCGGGGCGGCGCAGGTCGAGGTAACGGTAGCGCAGCGCGATCTCGTCGTTGACCTTCTTGCCCGTACCGATCTCAAAGGGAGGGGTCTGCGCAGCGGAGAGCACCTTCATGCTCTCAACAAAGATCTCTACCTTACCCGTGGGCAGGTTGGGGTTGATCGCACCCTCGGCTCTGGGGCGCACGGTACCGTGCACAGCAAGTACAAACTCGCTGCGGCAACGGAATGCCTTTTCAAAAATCTCGCGGTCGGTTGCGTCGTCAAAGGACAGCTGGACAATACCCGTTCTGTCACGCAGGTCAATAAAGATCAGCGCGCCAAGGTCTCTCTGTCTTTGTACCCAACCCATCACGCATACCTTGGAACCAATGTCCGACTCGGTCAGCGTGCCGCAATAGTGCGTTCTTTTATCGGTTGCACTCAAAAATTCTGCCATTTTTATATTCTCCTTAAACAGATGTATTTACAAAATTACAGGGGCTTACCCTCGCTGTCAAACAGCGGCAGGGGCTCCAGATACACGATATCCTCGCGATCGATCGCGTCGCCCTCGGCAAGAATGGCTGCTCTGCCGCAGATGATACCGCCTGCCTGCTCAACCAGCGCTTCCAGTGCCTTGAGAGATTCACCCGTGGAAATCACGTCGTCCACGATCAGGATCTTCTTTCCCTTCATCAGCGCGGCATCGTAGCCGTCCAGATACAAGGTCTGCTCGCGGTTGGTGGTGATGGAGCGGACGGATACCTGCAGCACGTCTCTCATGTACAGCTTTGCGCCCTTACGCGCCAGCATGTACTTCTGATTGCCTGCAAGTCTTGCCATCTCGTGCACCAGCGGAATGCCCTTTGCCTCTGCGGTGATCAGATAATCGTACTCGGGCACCTTGTCAAGCAGTGCCTGCGCTGCAGCGGTGGTCAGCTCGGGGTCACCGAAAATGACGAACGCGCCGATCATGAGCTTTTCATTCAGAGGGCAGAGCGGCAGATCGCGCTCACATCCCGCGATATTCATGCGGTAATACTTTTCCATGGGTCAAGCCTCCGTGTGTTTTTAATGTATCGTGCAGGGACTTTTCGCCATTCCCTACACTCCCATAATAATTATACTCATATTTTGAAAAATGTCAATAATTTTGGCGGTTTTTGTGGGGAATTTGCGCACCAAAATCGCTTGCAAAAATTTTTCTTGATTTTTTTCAAAAAAACCGGAACTTTTTCGCAAAAAAAGCGTCTATATAGGTGAAGGGGCAATTCACGCAGGCAGCTGCTTGACAAGCCAAAATATACATGCTATAATGCAAACAGTACGTAATGCCGCATATCACGGGAGGTAACTTTAATGCACAAACAAAAAATGATAGCTGTTACTGCTATAATTATCCTTTTTACGTTACTAACTGCTTGTTCTACCGCAGAATCCGATTATCGGATCTTTGAGAATATCAGTGAATGCGAGAAAATCGAAGCAAACATGGCAGAGAATGCCACTATTACCCAATACCAAACACCGGACGCTGATAAAAATTTGAAAAACTTATCCTATGATGCTTTTTTTGCAGCGCAATATGAGTCACCTGATATGAGTTTTACAATTTTTGCTTATGAGTTTGCCAACAGCGAAGCCGCTAAACAGTATTTCAAAAACAGTACGGGAAAAACCAGTAAAACCGATGTGAATTTCAGTTGTGCTACCGGTCTGTTTTCAAGCGAAGAACGCGGAGTTTTTATTGATGGAAATAACGCCTATACCGTTCTGTCTGCTCCCAAACATTCCGATGACGTATATGATTATCTTGCGCAATGCTTTTCACTGAACCTTGATGAAGAGTATGCCAAATGTCTGACCGAAACAGTAGAATAAAATGGATCTATAGTGTAACCCCCGAGGCGAGCGGATGCTCACCTCGGGGTGTTTTTTGTGAAATATATCCCCCGAGTGTCATCCTGAGCGAAGTATGAAAGCTCGCGGGTTCGCATTATGGAAAAGCACTTTTATTCGGGCTTTCATACGGAGTCGAAGTTTTGCGCAGCGTAATAGAATGGAGCGGAGCAAAACCGCAAGCGCGATTTGAGCGCGCAGCGGGATCTCCGATGGTTTTTTCAATGTCTGCTTAGCCTTGGTTACATCCGACGCGCGGACAGGCGTCCTCGACTGTCCGCGGCTTGGTTACATTTTGTAGGGACAGGCGTCCTCGACTGTCCGCGGCATTCAAAATTCTCTGCCACAGGCGGATTTCACTGCGTGGCGTCAACGACGCCACGCCACCGGGTGCGGCAGGCTTCCCTGCGGCGGCACGCCATCGATCAGGATGCCGCCCTCCAAGAGCAGTCCCCTGCGCACCGCGCGCTCGCCGTACCGTGCACGCAAGCCGTCCAAAACACCACCCAAGGATTCAAGGGCTGCGTGGCAGCAGGTGTCACCGTCAAACATGGAAAGCTGCTGCTCCGCGTGATCCTTGAGATTGCACGCCGTCACGCCGATGCTGCGCAGGGGCTTGCCGTCGTGAAAGGTGTCGTACAGCGTCATTGCCTCGCGCCAAAGGTCGTTTTCAAGGCACGTAGCCGCCGTGCCCTTTTGCCGCTGCTTCCAAGCAAGATCGGTCGTGCGCAGGGACAGCTTGACCGTGGTGCAGCGCATATCTGCCTCGCGCAACCTTGTTGCAACGCTTTGGCAAAGCTGCGCGAGCACGATCTCGGCATCGCGCCGCGTGACCATATCCACGGGCGTGGTGGTGCTGTTGCCGATACTTTTGACGGGGTATTCCTGTCCGTCCAGCAGCACGGGAGAGCCATCCATGCCGTTGGCGAACTGCCACGCCATAAGTCCGTTTTTGCCAAGGGCACCCTCCAGCAGCGCGGGATCGGTACGCGCCAAGTCCCCCACCGTGCGGATCTGCATATACCACAATCTTTCTGCGGTGGAGCGCCCTACAAAAATCAAATCCCCCACCGGCAAGGGCCAGAGCACCCGGCGAAAATTCTCGCGCGTGATCACGGTCACGGCATCCGGCTTTTTATAATCACTCCCCATTTTGGCAAAGATCTTGTTAAACGA
>JAGBXH010000378.1 GCA_017629395.1 Clostridia bacterium
AACGCAGGCCCCGACTTCACCTGGGATACCTACAATAAGCTTCCTGCATACGGCTTTAACGGCATTCCCGTCGCGCTGCTTGCAAGCAGTAATCCGTTGGGCGTTATCTTCAGCTCGGTGTTCTTGCGCTACGTGGACTTGGGAGGATACTACCTGTCCGGTATGACGAACTACAACGAGTACGTTTCCGATATGATCGTTGCGGTCATCGTTTACTTTGCAGGCTTCTCGATGCTGATCAAAATGCTGCTTTCCAGACGCAAGGCAGCCAAGGCACAGGAAAAAGCGCAAATTGCCCAGGAAGAGCAACCTGATGCCAATACCGAAGGGAAGGAGGAGAAGGATCAATGACATTTCTCATTCAACAAACGTTGATCTATACCATTCCTTTGATGATCGTGGCGCTTGCCGGTGTGTTTGCCGAGCGCAGCGGTATTATCAACATTGCCCTTGACGGTATGATGATCTTTGGCTCCTTTATGGGAGCGGTTGCGGTCAAAATCATGCAAGAGGGTGATATGTTCGGAAATACGCAAGTGATTTATATCATTGCCATGCTGGTCGCTGCTCTCTCGGGTGCTGCATTCTCGCTGCTGTTGTCCTTCTCTGCCATCAATCTTAAGGCAGACCAGACCATCGGTGGTACGGCGCTGAACCTGTTGGCTCCTGCGGTTACGCTGCTGATCGTCAAAATCGTTTCCATGCAGGACAGACTGAATATGCCCAAGAGCCTTGGTTTTATCATTTTCAACGAAGATATTCCCACGGTATTCAAGCCTTTCTTTGATAAAATGTTCATTTCCACGTATATTGTCATCGGCTTGTTTGTGGTGCTTTCCATTCTGCTTTACAAGACCAAGTACGGCTTGCGTCTGCGTGCGTGCGGTGAGCATCCGCAGGCAGCGGACAGCGTGGGTATCAACGTCAAGGGCATGAGATACCTGGGCACCACCGTTTCGGGTGCTTTAGCGGGCATGGGCGGTTACATCTACATCGCCACCACTGCCAGCGGTACTGCCGAGGGCACGGTTGCGGGCATGGGCTTTTTGGCACTTGCCATCATGATCTTCGGTAACTGGAAGCCCATAGGCATCGCGGTTGGCTCGCTTTTATTCGGCTTGCTCAAGTGCATTGGTGCAACCTATTCGCAGCTGGACCTCAACGGTGACGGTGTCAAGCTGCTGGCAGAATTGGGACTGCCGTCCTATTTCTACTATATGATTCCCTACGTGGTCGTGCTGATCGTTCTGGCGTTCACCTCCAAGAAGTCGCGCGCACCCAAGGCAGAGGGTATTCCTTACGATAAGGGACAAAGATAAGATTTTAGTCTTGGCGGCAAGCATTTTGCTTGCCGCCTTTTCTTTGTCAAAAAAATCCACGCACGTATTTGGATAAAATTCGTGAATTCTTCTAATAATATCTTTGGAAATCACCAAATCAGTGAAATTTTGATGTATGGAAAGGTTTATATATATGAAAGCAACCGGTATTGTGAGAAGAATTGACGACCTTGGCAGGGTCGTCATCCCCAAGGAGATCAGACGCACCATGCGCATCCGTGAGGGCGATCCGTTGGAAATATTTACCGACCGCGAGGGGGAGGTTATCTTCAAAAAGTACTCGCCGATCGGCGAGCTTGCATCCTTTGCGGGGCAGTATGCAGAAACGCTGCACAAGATCTGCGGTCTTGGCGTGGTGATCTGCGACCGCGATGCGGTCATTGCCACGGCAGGCGTGCCGCGTAAGGAATATGCGGACAAGGCGCTTTCCGAGGAGCTGGAGAACGTCATTGAGGGAAGAGGACTGTATCTGTGGCGGCAGGGCGAGGAAAAGTATCCTATCATTGCGCAGGAGACCGCGCATTACGTCAGCTGTGCAATGCCCATCATCAGCGAGGGCGATATCGTGGGCTGCGTGGTATCCGTTGCGGATAAGGTGCAGGACAGAGCGGGCGAGGTGCACAGCGACGTGGAATGCAAGCTGGTGCAAACTGCAGCAAGCTTCCTGGGCAGACAGCTGGAGGGGTAATGAAAACGTGGGAGGATCAAGTGACCCTCCCGCGTTTTTTCTGTGGATCATGCATGAATTTGTCGACAAAGGCTTGATTTTTGGCGTGATATTTGATATAATAAAATGAATGATTATATCTTGGGGGAGTGTAGCCATACGGCTTTCCCAAAAGGAGTTACATATGGACAGAGTTTCCAAGCACAATTATTATTTGGACATTGCGCAAACTGTTGCCGAGCGCAGCACCTGCTTGCGCAAAAAATACGGCTCGATCATCGTCAAGAATGACGTCATCGTGTCTACGGGCTACAACGGCTCGCCCAGAGGCAGAAAGAACTGCTCGGATATTTCCTACTGTATGAGAGAGCATTTGCAGATCCCGCGCGGTGAGAGATACGAGCTTTGCCGCTCGGTGCACGGTGAGGCGAATGCTATTATTGCGGCGTCTCGCGAGCAGATGCTGGGCGCGGATCTGTATATGGCGTGCGTGGATCCCAAGGACGGCTCTATTGTGGGCGGCACCTGCTCCTGCATGATGTGCAAGCGCATGGTCATCAACGCGGGCATTGCACGCGTGATTATCCGCGACACCAAGGATGAATTCCGCATCATTGAGGTGGGCGAGTGGATCGAAAACGACGACTCCTTGAGCGGTCAGTTTGGGTATTGATTAAGAGGTCACAGATGAGTATTAAGAGAGCATTACTTGCCCTTTCTGCGCTGCTTTTGGCAATCAGCCTTTGCGCTTGTTCGGGCACCAAGATCAACTATAACGGGGAAAATGGCAGCTACACCGATAAAAAGGGTAACGAATATCTGCGTGCACCCTCTGCCTACGAGCCTGTTTCCTATGAGACCGATAAGCCCTTTGGCACGCTGATCGCGGGGATCGGTGAGTTTACACTTTACCGTATTGCGGGTGCAGAGGACGGCGAATGGGTGACGACAGCTGACGGCGACGTGCTGTACAAGCAGGGCATCAAGCTGCCCGAGCTGCAAGAATTCGGCACGACGCATATTTACGTTTGCCGCGAGGGCGAGAAGATCCATGCCTTTGCCAACATTCAGAAGAGCGCGGAGATAGCGGAGATCATCAAGGCATATACCGAGGGCGAGAGCATTCCGTATCCCAACAAAATGGCTGAAAAGAGCCTGCGCCTGCGCTTTGCTTCGGACGCGTATCCCTTCCTTTACTACCGTCTGACCTATCTGGAGTATGCAAGCGACGTGATCGTATATACGACGGATGCGGAAGGCAAGGAGATCGAAACCAATTGCGGCAAGTATTTTATTTATAACAGAGATGAGGGCAGATGTGTTCCCGTCGGGGACGTGGTGCACACCTACGTAGAATAATGGAACAGAACGTAAAGAAAAAGAGAATTTACACAAAGCCCATGACAGCGGAGCACATCCCTGAGGTTGCTGCGCTGGAAAAGCTGTGCTTTTCCGCTCCCTGGAGCGCGCAGAGCCTGGAGCTTTTAACGCGCGAGGGCATCGGTACGGGTGTAGTATATATCGAGGACGGTAAGGTGGTTGCGTACGGAGGAATGCTGTGCGTGGTGGATCAGGGACAGATCACCAATATTGCCGTGCATCCCGATTATCGCCGCCGCGGCATTGGTCGTGCCATTGTGGGTGCGCTGCTCAAGATCGCCGTGGACGAGAGATTTGAGGAGGTCACCCTGGAGGTGCGCAAATCCAACGAGGCGGCGCAGGCGTTGTATCGCGGTATGGGATTTCGCGCCATTGCCACGCGTCCCGGATTTTATTCCAAGCCTACCGAGGACGGCGTGATCATGACGGCATATCTGTAAGTCTATTGAGAATACGGAGAGATTATGTACATTTTCGGAATGGAAAGCTCCTGCGATGAAACCTCTGCGGCTATCGTGCATGCGGACGAGGCAGGAAATTTAACAATCAAGGCAAATATCGTGGCGTCGCAGGTGGACGTGCACCGTCTGTACGGTGGCGTCGTACCCGAGATCGCAAGCCGCGCTCACGTGGAGGCGGTCTCGCGCATCACCAAGGAGGCACTTGACACGGCAGGCATCGGGATCAAGGATCTTGATTGCGTGGCAGTTACGGCAAATCCCGGGCTGATCGGTGCTTTGCTGGTGGGCGTCAATTTTGCAAAATCCTTTGCGTTTGCAAACAATATTCCGCTTGTGGCGGTCAACCACATCCATGCCCACGTGGGTGCTGCGTATCTGGCGCACCCGGGGCTGCGTGCTCCGTACGTGGCGTTGGTGGTTTCGGGCGGTCACACGCAGTTTTACCGAGTGGACACCGACACGGACTATACAGAGATCGGTGGTACGCGCGATGACGCAGCAGGCGAGTCGTTTGACAAGGTGGGACGCGTGATCGGTATGCCGTACCCCGGCGGTGCTGCGCTGGACAAGCTGGCTTATGAGGGCGATCCCACGGCATTTTCGCTGCCTTCTCCTGCGCTGGCGGGAGATAGCCCGGATTTTTCCTTCTCGGGCATCAAGACCGCAGCGCTGAATCTCATCAACGGTGCGCGTCAGCGCGGCGAGGAGCTCTGTGCTGCCGATATGGCGGCAAGCTACACAACAACCATCGTCAAGGGCATTGTCAAGCAGACCGAAAAGGTGCTTGCGCAGACCGGCACCAAGACCTTGGTGCTGGCAGGCGGTGTGGCAGCAAATTCGCACCTGCGTCGCGCACTGCAGGAGCTGTGTGACAAGCATCGGGTCACGCTTGCCGTGCCTCCCGTCTCACTTTGCGGAGATAACGGGGCTATGGTTGCAGCGGCAGGGTACTTTGCTTTTTGCAACGGTGAAAGAGCGGGAACAGACCTCAACGCAAGCGCGTACGACTGATCGGCGAACTGCTTGTCAACCCCTTTTTCTGAAAAAAATCACTTTCGTGAAAACGCCGAAAATATGTGCGCTTTCTATGAAAAAATAGTCTACAGGGTTTTCCACACAAGTTTTCAACAGGCTGTGGAAAACACGGTGGAAAACTGTATTATACAAGAATTTATGCATGGAAAAACGTGGAAAAAAACCGAAAAATGTCGATGCTGCAAGCAAAACTGTGGATAAGCCTGTGGAAACTGTGGAAAACTTTATGCAGTTTTTGGGTTGTTGAAAACTCCGGAGCTTATCAAAGCGTGTAGAAAAGTCAAAAATTTAACGGGAGAATTTATCGTCGTTTTTCACAAAAAGACTACTTGGGAGGTAGATATTTTGGCATACGAAGAACTGGAAAAGCAACAAGGTGAATACACTGATGCTCATAAGGAGCATGGGACAAAGCCCTATATTTCCCCTGCCGTTGTGCGCAGATTGCCGCGTTATTATCGCTATTTGCGCGAGCTTCTGACGCAGGGAATTACCCGTATCAGCTCAAGTGAGCTGTCCGCGCGTATGAACGTGACCGCCTCGCAGATCCGTCAGGATCTCAATTGTTTTGGCGGCTTCGGTCAGCAGGGATATGGGTATAACGTGCACTATCTGTTTACCTGTATCAGCGAGATCTTGGGCGTTGGTGCGGGTTTTCACGCCATTATCATCGGTGCGGGTGATCTTGGTCGCGCGCTGGTGCACCTTTCCATGTTTGAAAAGCGCGGCGTGGATATTCTTGGCATGTTTGACTCCGATCCCGGCTTGGAGGGCACTCCCGTTGCAGGTGTGACCATTTATTCGCTGGACAAGTTAGAGCAGTTCTGTGCGCAAAATCAGGTCGATATTGCTGTGCTGACGCTGCCCAAGGAGGACGTGCCTGCCGTTGCGGAGCGACTTGTCAAATGCGGTGTCAAGGGGCTTTGGAATTATATGGGCGTTGAGCTGGACTACAGCAGAGACGATATCGTGATTGAAAACGTGCACCTTGGCGACTCTCTTATGATCCTCAATTACGAGATCTGCCGCAATATGGAGAAAAAGCAAGAGGCAGCCGTCTGGCAGCCCGATGACGAGGAGTAACTATGGCAATTGAAATACAGTACGGCAACGGCGTGGTCGTGCTGCCCGCAAGGGCTGCAGAGGTCGCGCAGAATGCCGAGCGCAGCGACCTTGGCGTGTTGCTTGCGCTCTTGTCCGATGCCTCGCTTTGCGCGGGCTACGGGCAAAAGGGCGGTGTTGAGGCGATTGCAGCGGCTTCGGGATATACCGCAGACGAGGTAAGCGCAGCCGTAGCGTTCTGGCGCGGCGCGGGTGTGCTGACACTGACGGAGGGCAAAACGCCTGCCGCAACGCAAAAAAGGCAGAGCGCTGCGCCCGCAAAGCCCGAGGGCGCACCTGCAGACCGGGACAATGCCTCTGAGGCGGCTGCACCGGACGGTGCGGCGCTGCTGAAAAAGAGCGACGATCTGCCCAAGTATACAATGGCGGAGCTGGGAAATCTGTTGGAGCAGCGTTCCGAGATCGCCGAGCTTTTGACGGAGTGCCAGAATTTGTTTGGCAAGCTGTTTACCGCGCATGAGCTGAATATCATGCTGGGCTTGACCGATTATTTGGGACTTTCCTGCGAGTACGTGCTGCTTTTGGCAACGCATTTTTGCACTTGGAGCAGGGAAAACGAAACGCGCCCCTCTGTCAGAGGGCTGGAAAAGCTGGCGATCGCGATGTACGACCGCGATATCGTGGAGATCAAAGCGCTGCAGGCAGAGCTTGTGCGTCAGGAGCAGGTACGCTCCTTGGAGGGCAAATTGCGCAAATTGTTCGGCATCGGTGCGCGTGCCCTGACCACAAAGGAAAAAAAGGCGTTTTCGGATTGGGTACACGCATACCAATACGATATGGAAATGATCACGTTGGCATTTGAAGCGGGAGCAGACGCCACGACCGATGTGACCGTGCCGTACGTCAATTCCATTCTCAAGCGTTGGAATACCGAGGGCATTCGCACGCCTGCGGACGTGCAGGCAAGCAAGCAGGCAAACGAGTCTGCAAGAGAAAAGGCAAAGACAGGCACGCAGGGCAAGGCGGCACAAAATGCGGGCAGCTTTGATACAGACGATTTCTACGAGGCAGCCATGCGTAAAAGCCTTGGTGATAATTACGATAAGATCATGCAGGATAAGGAGGGAATGTAACCGTGGGATACAACCAGGATAATTTCCGCAGGATCCGCGAGGAATACAGCCGCAAATACTTAGAGGTGCAGGAGGCTGCCACCAAGAGAAGGGAAGAGATCCACGCAATTCTTCCCGAGGTACGCCTGATCGATTCACAGCTGTCCGATATGGGGCTGCGCATCATGCAGGCGGCACTGAAAAGTGAGGATTATCACGCAGCCGTTGCAAGGATCGAGCGCGAATCCATGGCACTTGAGCAGCAAAGGGCGGCAATTTTACAAAAGAACGGCTTTCCTGCCAACTATACGCAGCCGCATTACGAATGTGACGCGTGCGGAGATACGGGGTATATTGACTATAAAATGTGTGATTGCATGCGCAAAAAGCTGATTCTGGCAGGCTATGCCTCCAGCGGCATCGGAACGCTGATGCAGACGCAGAGCTTTGCCAATTTCTCCTTGGAATACTATCAGAACGACCGCATGACGCACCTTTTGATGCAAAGCAATCTGGAGCGCGCCAAACAGTATGCCGCCACCTTCCACCCTGCCAAGAGCGAAAGCCTGGCTATGTTCGGCGGCACGGGACTTGGCAAGACGCATCTTTCCACCGCCATTGCCCGCGAGGTCATTGAGGGAGGCTGGGACGTGGTATACGTCAGCTGTGTGGATATGTTTGCGGATTACGAGGCGCAGCGCTTTGGCAACAGCACGGGTACGCCTACGGGCGCAGACGTGTCGAGATATACCGATTGTGATCTCTTGATCATTGACGACCTTGGCACCGAGCTGACCAATCAGTTTACCACCTCTTGCTTGTACGGGCTGCTTAACACGCGCCTGAACAGACACCTGCCCGTGATCCTGAGCACCAACTTGGAAACCGACGAGTTCCGCAAGCGTTATTGGGATCGCATCACCAGCCGCGTGCTGGGCAATTTTACGATCCTGCCCTTTAAGGGAACGGACATCAGAAGACAAAAGCTTGGCAAATAACCCAATAAAAAGTAACGGCACACCGATTTCGGTGTGCCGTTTTTTGCTATTTTTTATTTCTCCGCCTTTTTTGCTGCCTTTTTGGCGTAAGCCTTTTTGAACAGGGCTCTGCGGAAGATGATGATCGTGTACACCACCCAAGCCGCTGCCAGAATGCCAAGCACCAGCAGGCAATGCTGGATGTTATCACAGATGTTGAAGAGCAGCAGCAGCGCGCCGCCAAATGCGATGGCGGGAATGCCTTGCAGTACAAGGTTGTTGGCTGCGGGAGTCTCAAACTTGGGGTCGATCTCACGAAGCAGGATCATACCGTTACTTGCCGTACCCGTCAGCATACCGAACATCGAGAAGAACGCCTCGTTGGGGTACTCGGGGTAAAGATGATTGCAAGCCAGGCGCAGATAGATAAAGGTGGCGATTGCACCCAGTGCGCAAACGATGGTCAGCTGCCACCACATGCCCGAAAGCTGGGAGAGGTCAATGGCTGCCACACCCGCGATGATCATCAGGTCGAACATAAAGCCGCTGATTCGGTCAAGCAGGTAGTTGTTGGTCAGCTCTCTGTGCATCAGCTTAGCTTTCTTGAGTCCCTTGATGATCCAACGCACCAGCGCTGCCAAGATCGTGCCCAAGAGGAAGTTGAAGCCCCATACGAGGTTGACGTTTACAGCGCGCATAATGAGATATGCGATAGCGTAAACCAGGAATACCATGCAGAAGTTGATGGTGAACTTATCCACCGATTCGGTAACGGGAATCTCGCCCTCGCTGACAAAGTCCTCCAAGGTGTCCTTGATGCCCTCGCCGCCGCGCAGCTTGAGCTTGCCTTTTTTGCGCAGGATGTTCATGTAGGTAACGCCGACCACGCTTGCCACAATAAAGCCAACCGTTGCAATGGTCAAGCCCCAGGTCGTACCGCCGGCAAAGCCGAAGTCGGTTTCGTACATCTTACCGTAGTTGAGCGCCTGTCCCGTACCCTGACCGAAGCCAAGTGCCAGAATGATACCGCCGCCGGGGAAGAATCCGATGGCAAAGAACAGCGCAACGGTGACCGCAAGACCTACAAGACCCTGAATGACGTAGGTCGCACCGGTCAAAAGACCTGTTTCAATGACCTTGCCCGCGCTGGTCTTTTGCGAATCCTTGGCTTGCTTTAAGCCAAGCGCAATAAAGCCGATGCCGAGTGCGTGGTATGTAATGATCTCCATCGTGGCTTGATTGACCACGTTATCGTAGAAGGGAAGCAGCTTGATCAGAAGAATGAGCAGCCCGCCAAGCAGCGAGGTGGGAATCAGGCTCTTGCGGATAAAGGGGATCTTTCTGCGCAGAATGTTGCCCACAAGCAATGCTGCGATCAGAATAAAGATCTGCACTAAGAAGGACCAGACCATCTCGTCGCCAAAGGATGAAATCGAGGCAATATCCTCGGAGATCTCCTCGGAGGTTTCCGCGGTGGTCTCATCGGTCGTTTGTTGCACCGTTTCGGTCTCGGGAGCTTGCTCGGCAAAGATGGAAATACTGCCCACGGTTGCCAGCATGATCATTGCCAAAACGGCAGCGATCAGTAACAAAATTGATTTTTTAGACATAGCGTCTTCCCCTTTCTTGGGTGGTATATACGTGACAATTATAACAAATCACGGCAGATTTGTCAAGTAAATCACCGTAATTTAGTGAAGCGAGCGGTACAGGATGCGTAAAGTATCCTCGTTTGTGATCAGTTCGTCTGCAATGACGACCAGTCCGTCGGGTGTTTGCGTGATCTGCTTGCCTGCAGCAGCGATCAGGTCGTTTGCCTGCACGTACTGCATGCCGTAATGATTGACCGCATGCGCGCCCTCGCAGGAAATGCCTATGCTCTCAAGGAAGGTGATAGGGAGATAGAGCGCGCTGTCACTTGCCAGCAGCACACCAAGGGTATTATCCTCTACAAGACGCACCTCCTTGCCGCCCACGTATGCGTTGTAGGAGCGGGATTTGAGTACCACCATATCCTTGGTCAGCACGTCCGGCAGCTTGGCTTCGGTGGCAAGCGTGGTATAGCGATAGCTGTATCTGCCGCTCGGGGCAGCGTCGCCCTGATCCAGAAATTCCATAATATCGCCCGTGGGGACGGAGTTATCCGCCCACTTGAAATCAAAGGTGTCGCCCACGCCCAAGAGGTCGCGGTCGATCTCGATCTGCAGCACCTTGCCCGAAAGGGTATAGCGCGCGCTGCCCACGCTCTCAAAAGCCCAGGTATCCGTGCCGACAAAGCGTTCTACGGATACGTAAGAGCCCTTTTGCGCGCGGTTGATCATAAAGTCGTAGCCGTACCAGCCCGTCGCGTCATTAGAGTCCGCATTGATAAAGAGGTTCATCCAGCGAGTCCCCTCGGGAGCGGTGATATCGTCAGCGCACTCCACGTAGAAGTAGAGGTGCTGTGAGTCGCTTGAAATCTTAGCGGTCACAATGTCGTTTCTGCCCGAGAAATTGACGTACATGCCGTGCTCCTTGCCGCCCACGTGACCGGGGGAGGTGCGGTGCGTCACGTCGCCCTCGTAATCGCGGTACTCGGGGCCGACGGCGTACCATTGACCAAGCGAGCCGTCAATGTCGATCGCCCATTGCCCGAATGCGCTCTCAATTGCGCGCGTGCCCTTGTACAGGCGCAGATTGATGGCGGTCTGATACAGATAGTTGTCGCCAAAGCCGCCCTTCATGGGCTCAATATCTCGGGAGTATTCAGGATTGAACTGGTCTACAAAGTAGGTGGTGTGCTTGGAGTCAGGATCGTTTGAAACCGTATACTCACCGGCAAGGATCTGTCCGACGCCTGCAGCACCCGCGCCCGCGCCCGACCATCTGCCTGCAATCCACTCGTTCCAGCCCGTCAGCATAAGCACGGGGGGATTGTTTTGAAGGACCTTTTCAAACTGCTTTTCAAAGGCAAGCCCCAGCCCCGTGGTGGTTTCCATGAGCGCGTAGCCAAAGTTCCAATCACCCGTGTAGGAAGGCTTTTTGCTGCCCACGCAGCTGCGTCCTGCCTGGAAGCCGAACATATTGGTTGCCCAAAAGCCGCAGGTGGCGTACATTTGCTCAAAATCAGACTTAGAGTCGCCATATCCCTTGCTTTGCACGTTGCCGCTCCAAGCCCAGCAATCAATGCCCTTACGCTTGGTGTACCAATCGGAGGCACCGATCGCCCAGGAGTAGCGAACGGTAAAGAACTCGCGCTGCTCGTCGGTCATATGCACGTCATCGGTCAGCATGAGCAGCGGCTTTCCGTCCCAATACAGCCAAAGATCCTCATATAGTCCCGGCTCGTAGACCGAGCTCCACAGCTCGGCAAATTCCGCGTCGTACGCACCGCAAAGGAAGACGATCTTGGGAACGGCATAGCCTTCTTGTCTGACCTCCTCCCAAACCTTCAAAAGTGCCTGGTGGCTGACCTGGTGGATATTGTTGTTGGTGATATCAAAGTACACGAAATCCACGCCTGCCTCGGCAAGCATATAGGCGTGGCGGCGCAGAACCCATTCGTCGTTGGAGGAATAGTAGCCGAAATAGGGCTGCGCCCAGTAGTGGGGATGTCCCTCGCCGCCCTCCTGCATGACCTCGTAAAGCTTATCCACGCCGCCCTGCAGATAGGCTGCATGGTGATCGGAGGGGGAGATCTCGGAAAGGGTGCTCTGATCGCGGTCGCGCCAAAGGAAGTAGAACATGCCTACTGAGTTGGCGTTGGGATCTTGCGTTGTGCTTGCATCGGGGGTGGAGCGATCCGCACCGTCGGTCGCTACCCACGTGTCGGCAAACACGTCGCGCGAAGCGGGCAGAATGCCGTTGTTATCGGGGTCGTTGCACTCATAGGTGTAAATCGGAAGGATCAGTTCGGTCGTAGTGATAAAATCGTCTGTCTTGGGAATATCCGTTTGAGCTTTTTCGGGTGCAGTCGGTTGCTCGGGCAGGGTCTGCTCGGGGGGATCATTGCCGACTTGACAGGAAAGCAGCAGGGGGCAAAGCATACACAAAAGCAGGACCATGCTAAAAATCGGGATCAGCGTGCGTTTCATACGGCATCCTCCTTTCTTGTGCGCAAGCAGGGCAGGGCACACAGCAAAGCCAAGGGCAAAACCGACAGGAGCGCACCCGAGCAACCGCTCTTGGGCTGCTCTGTGGGCTGCGTTTCTGTTTGCGTGGTCTGCTCGGGCTGCGTGATGGGCTCGATCTCGGGGAGAGCGGGCTCTGTTTGGTTATCGGTATAAATGGCATGGACCACAAGGTCACCGCCCTTGTCAAGCGAATAAGGCTCCCATGCGCCGCTCTTGCCCGGCAGCTGCGGCACACCCAGCTCGAAGAAGGGCGCGCCGTCGTCGGTGTAGGTGGTGGAGTAGATGACCTTGCCCTCTACAACGAAATCAATTTTATACGTGGTGACCTTGGGCTTAAGGGTGGGA
>JAGBXH010000379.1 GCA_017629395.1 Clostridia bacterium
GCTTGTTGAGCGCATAGCCCGCGATCTCGGAATCAATGGTATCCTTGCCCTGAACCATGGCAAAATCGCGCACACGCTTTAGCAAGCGGTTGGCAATACGCGGTGTACCTCTGGAGCACGATGCGATCTCGTAAGATCCGTCCTCTGTGATGGCAATGCCCAGAATACCTGCGCTGCGGCGAACGATCTGTGCAAGCTCCTCGGGCGTATACAGCTCAAGCTTGAGCAGCACGCCAAAGCGGTCGCGCAAGGGAGTGGTCAGCTGACCTGCGCGCGTGGTTGCGCCGATCAGCGTAAACTTGGGAAGGTCTATGCGAATGCTTCTTGCGGCGGGACCCTTACCGATGATGATGTCCAGCGCATAATCCTCCATAGCAGGGTACAGGATCTCCTCGACCGAGCGCGAAAGGCGGTGGATCTCGTCTATGAAGAGCACGTCGCCTTGGTTGAGATTGGTCAGAAGTGCTGCAAGATCGCCTTGCTTTTCAATGGCAGGGCCGGAGGTAATGCGAATATTCACGCCAAGCTCGTTGGCGATGATGTTGGAAAGCGTGGTTTTACCAAGTCCGGGAGGGCCGTAAAGAAGCACGTGGTCAAGCGACTCACCGCGCATTTTAGCAGCTTCAATGTATACCTTGAGGTTTTCTTTGGCTTTATCCTGACCAACGTAATCGTCTAACGTCTTGGGACGAAGGGAAGCGTCGATATCGGAATCCTCGGGGGAATAGCCTGTGGAAACAATGCGATTTTCAAAGTCAAATTCTTGTTCTTCCAGCATATGCGCATCCTCCTTACATCAGCTTTTTGAGCGCCTGACGAATAATCTCTTCCAGCGTCATCTGTTCTGTGGGCATGGATTTAAGTACGTTTGTCGCCTCTGCGCGCTGATATCCGAGCACCATCAAAGCGTCAAGAGCCTCGCTGAGCTTACCGCGCGCAGGAGCACCTGCTTTAGCGGAGGATCCGAGCTCGGGCGCTGCATTGAACTCACCGCCGTGCTCCTTGATCAGCTTGTCCTTGAGCTCCAACACGATTCTTGCAGCTGTTTTAGGGCCTACGCCGCTTGCCTTGGAGATGGCTTTCGTATCCTCTGTGCAAACTGCCAAAGCGAATTTTTCGGGAGTCAGTAATGAGAGAATAGACATAGCAGCTTTGGGGCCTACGCCCGAAACCGTGATCAGCATCTGGAAGGACGAAAGCTCTGTTTCATCATAAAAGCCGAATAATTCAATACCGTCCTCACGCACGGCAAGATAGCTGTACAGCTTGGCGGGATTGCCTGCAAGAGGCAGCTTATCGTAGGTATTCTGGCTGACGGTCATGCGGTATCCCACGCCGCCCGCATCGATAACGGCAAAGCCCATGCTTTTATGTGCAAGCGTGCCGCTGATATAGTAATACATAAAATCTCCTTAAAGTACACGGGGGACAAGCCCCCGTGCTATTTATTGTTCCGGTAGCTGATCGGGATTTGCTTGCGCGGCGATCTCCTCGCTGTTCGGTTCTGAAACGGCAGGCTCGGGAATACCAAAGAATTCACCGTAGCCGCGGATACGGCGCAGCTTCTTTTCGAAAATGATCAACAGGAAGAACGCAATGGTGGAAATAACGGAAATTGCAACGCCGAGCACAAGCTCCTTGGGGCAATATCTCATTTCGATCTCATGCTCGCCGGGCTCTTCGATATAGTATCCGACCAGCGCGTTTGCAAGCTCGACGGTTTCAACCTTTTTGCCGTCAACCGTGACCTGCCAGCCCTTGTCGTACGGGATGGTCGTGGTGATCAGCTGATTTTCATTTTTGGTGGTAATGGTTCCGGGCAGATAATCCTCGCGGTAATTGTCGTGATCCAGCTGTACGTTACCTTGCTGCAATCTTGTAATTGCCTCTGTAAAGACCTCCATATCAAGAGAGTAGATAAAGGGCTTGGTCAGATTTTGCTTGATATAGAAGTTGTCGTAGTCGTTTTTGATGGTGAGCTTGAGGTCAAGATCGCTCTTGTTGGACTCGCCGATGGAAACGATTCGCCAGGTATTGTTGTCGCCCCACTTACCAACGCTCTTTCCGTTCGCCGTCATGTTGACCGAGCGGGAATAAACGGTGGGGAAGTACACGAACAGCTCGGTGTTCTTGGGCACCATATACTCAAACGTGATCGTACCGCCGTCACCCTTGTAAAGATCGTGGCTGGCAGCCGTACTCTTGGTCACGTCCTTGGTGGTCATGGAAACCTGCACCGCGGGAACAAAGATCTGCAGCATTTCCTCCTCACCGAGCATCATGGAGATCATGGCGTTCATTCTCTCGAAGGGGTTTTCGTAATCGTCCAAAGCAAACTCTGCAAAATCATTGTCAACAGCGTAAGCAATGCTCATATAATAGGGATTCTTGTATACGACGTAGGTGTCGTTATCATAATCGTCACCGTCATACAAGGGCTCACCGTAGTATTTGTCGTAATCCTTGTCCGTCATGATATACTTAATACCAAGCAAGGAGTCGCTGACGGGGGTCTCGCCCTGATATTGCGACCAGTGCGACTTGGAGGAATATCCCATCATACGCAGGAAATAAATGGTGTCTGCGTTCAGGGTTGAGGTGGAATTGGAAAGACCGCGGATCTGCAGCGCAAGGTTGTCGTTGAGCTTGCGGTGGTAGGTCTTTTCCATGCGGTAAAAGCCCGTATCGTTTTCCTGTACGTGATTGATAATGGGGCGTACCGTATCAAGGTAATCGTTGTAGTAGGAGTATTTGGTAAAGGTGACGTCCTTGTCAAGGTCGTTGAGATCCCAAAGACCGCTGATATACATTTCTCCGCAAATGAAGAAGACGAGCAGACAGGAGATCAGCTCCTTATTCTTTACGCGGGGGAGCAGGCAGACAAGCAAGGTATACACGATCAGACAACCAACTGTCAGCCAGACGGTCTGGAAGTCGTGCACGTCGATATATTCGTTAAAGTCGTCCTTGATGATGGGGGCAAATTCCTGCAGCATGATGACGGCAAGACCGATGATGGCAGCAATGCCGATCATGGGCTTACGGCTGACCGTGCGCATATTGGTGAAAGCGCGGTAAGCCATAACGATCATAAAGAAGCCGAGCATGAAGCTGTAGCGGTTATTGAGCCAGTTGGGCTTTTGGAATCCGTGCCAAATCAGGTCGATGGTGCTGGTTGCAAAGCTGAATACGAAGATGGTGATGAGAATGGCGTATGCAACCTTTTCTCCAGACTTGAACTTGTTGTTGAAGAAGAACATGGGCACCAGCAAGAGTGTCAGTACGCCGCAGTATACGAAGGGGAGTCCCGCGGGACGCACCGTGTCGTAAGAGGAGGGTAAGAACTTGTAGAACAGCTCCAAGAAGTTGAAGCGGGATGCGAATGCCCAGTTGGGATCAGAGAAATCGGTCTTGCCAAAGGTCAAGGAATAATAAGCGGTGAAGACGATAAGGGCAGAAATACCGATTGCAATGATGGAATAAAAGGCAATACGGAAGAAGGAGCGCAAGCCGTGATATCTTTCGTTGTAGGGGTTGTTGGAGTGCTTGAAGCCCCAGAGATATGCGAAGAAATAGATTGCCACAGCAATACAGACCATATAGCCGATATAGTAGTTGCTGACCACGGTCAGTGTCAGGAATACGACGAATACACGGTATTTGCCGTACTTGACCAGCTGCTCAATACCGTACATGACCAGCGGGAACCAGATCACGGCGTCGATCCACATGGTGTTATTTTGCTGCGTGATACAATAGGACATCAGTGCGTACATGACCGAGAAGGCGATGACACCGATACGGTTGATGCGCTTTTCGGATTGATGCAGATAGAATGCCATGGTTGCAGCGCACATGCCTGCCTTGACCATGAACATAAACAGCAGCGCCTCGCACATTCTGTCCTCCGGGAACAGGCACACAAGGTAGGAGAAGGGGGAGGCAATGTAGTATTCGTAAATACCCATAAACTCACCGCCAAGTGCACGTGAGAAGGAATAAATGATGCTTGTGTCACCGTTGACGACAAAGTTGCGCAATGCCTCAAAGAAATATACGTACTGTCCGTTAAGGTCAAGCACAAGCACGCATCCGTTTCCGAAAGGATAAAGTCCTCGCGCAAGATACATCAAGTATACCAGCACGGCGGGAATGAGTGCTGCAATCAGAATATACCAATATTCCGAAAAAACGGTTTTACATTTTGACTTGCATTTCAGCAAGCCGTTTTTTGCAATTTCAGAATTGAAATTCATTCGGTCTGTTCCTTTCCTTGAGCGAGCGCCTGATCAGCGTCCGTAATGCTTTTGATTGCCTTTTCCAGCTTGATGCGGTCAATGTTCATGTCGCGTCCGCAGCTGCGGCACACGATACGCACCTGACTTCCTACGCGCAGAACCGTAAAATCAGCACATCCGCAGGGGTGGGGCTTACGTAGATGCAGAACGTCGCCTGTGCGGATCTTGATAATATTCATAATAAATCTCCGTTTTTGGGCACGATCGTGCACATCATTTTATCGTTTGCAGATAATCTATCCTATTATACCATAAAAAACACGGTTTGTAAACGATTATTCGGAGAATATTATAAAAATTAAAAAATTAATAAAATATGTTTGACACGCGCAGGAAAAGGTGTTATAATTTAGAGTGAATTATTGTGGAGATTTGTTGCTATTACGATCCGTAGGAGGGAATATGGTCATTCTTGGCATCGACCCCGGACTTGCAATTGTGGGTTGGGGCGTGGTTTCATACGATGGCGTGCGTTTTAAGACGCTTGGGTACGGTTCAATCCAGACTCCTGCGGGCACGCCCACGCAAAAAAGGTTAGAGATGATATGGCAGGGCATGAATGAGCTGTTTGAGCGGTATAAGCCGGATCAGATGGCGGTTGAGGAGTTGTTTTTTAACACCAACGTGACGACGGGCATTTCCGTTGCCGAGGCACGCGGTGTGATCCTGCTCTCCGGTATTCAGCACGGTATTACTGTTGCAGAATATACGCCCCTGCAGGTCAAGCAGGCTGTGGTGGGCTATGGCAGAGCGGAGAAAAAACAGGTCATCACCATGGTAACAACGCTGCTCGGGCTTCCCAAGCCGCCCAAGCCCGACGATACGGCAGACGCGCTTGCCATTGCGGTATGTCATGCGCACAGCGGCTGCTCACGTCTTGCGGATTATTATAACAAATAACGGATAGGAGAATAGATATGTGGTGTTCTGAAAATTGGAAGGATTACGAGCTGCTCGACACCTCGGACGGTGAGCGTCTGGAGCGTTGGGGAAAATACATTTTGGTCAGACCCGACCCGCAGATCATTTGGAAGGGTGTTGCGGATCATCCTGCATGGAAGCGCGCAGATGGCGTGTACCGTCGCTCCTCCTCGGGAGGCGGCAGCTGGGTGCAGAATAAGCTGCCCGCATCCTGGAATATTTCTTACGGTGAATTGAATTTCGTATTGCGCCCCATGGGCTTTAAGCATACAGGACTTTTCCCCGAGCAGGCTGCTAACTGGGATTGGTTTTCGGGCTTGATCAAAAATGCCAACCGACCCGTCAAGGTGCTCAACCTGTTTGCATATACAGGCGGTGCAACTGTTGCGGCAGCCGCTGCGGGCGCGTCTGTCGTACACGTGGACGCCTCCAAGGGCATCGTGGCGCAGGCAAAGGAAAACGCTGCTTTGTCGGGACTTGAGAGCGCGCCTATCCGCTACATTGTGGATGATTGCAAGAAGTTTGTAGAGCGCGAGATCAGACGCGGCAACAAGTACGATGGTATCATCATGGATCCGCCCTCCTACGGCAGAGGCCCCAACGGTGAGGTCTGGAAGCTGGAGGACTGCGTGGATGAGTTTGTCGGACTTGCAGCGCAGCTGCTTTCCGATGATCCGCTGTTTTTCCTGATCAATTCTTACACAACCGGTCTTTCTCCCATGACCATGAGCTATCTGCTTGAGCTGAACGTCAAGCGCAAGTTTGGCGGCAATGTAGATTCGGGTGAGCTTGGCTTGAAGGTCACGCGCACGGGGGGCTATTTGCCTTGCGGCGCAAGCTCCCGCTGGCAGAGGTGAGTATGGCTGATTTTATTCGTATCAAGGATCTGCGTTTCACGTATGCCAAGGAGGAGAATTCCTCGGCGGTCGACGTGCTGTGCGGAGTGGATCTTGATATTAAAAAAGGGGAATACGTTGCGATCTTGGGCAGAAACGGCTCGGGCAAATCCACGCTTGCCAAGCTGCTCAATCTCGTAATCGACGACGTGGAAAATGCAAGCGGCAGCATTACGGTGGACGGTATTGACGTGCTGTCCGAGGACATGACCGAGGATATGGCGTTTGAGCTGCGCAAAAAGATCGGCATGGTATTCCAGAATCCGGATAACCAGCTGGTAGCAACCATTGTCGAAGAAGACGTGGCATTCGGACCTGAAAATTTGGGGCTTGATCCCAAGGAGATCCGACGTCGCGTGGATGCAGCGCTTGCAACGGTCGGCATGACCGAATTTGCCAAAAGAGAGCCGCACCGACTCTCCGGCGGTCAGAAGCAGCGTGTTGCCATTGCGGGTGTGATAGCCATGATGCCGGAGTGTATTATTTTCGATGAATCAACCGCTATGCTCGATCCCATCGGACGCAAGGAGATCGTTGCAACCATGGAAAAGCTCAATCGCGAGCACGGCATTACGGTTTTGACGATCACGCATTATATGGAAGAGGCAGTAAGAGCGGATCGCGTTGTGGTTCTCAACGAAGGCAAGGTCGCGCTGCAAGGCACGCCCGCTGAGGTGTTCTCCAACGCAAGGCTTTTGCGTGACTCCGGGCTTGAGCTTCCGCAGTGTGCGCAGCTGCTGGAGGCACTGTCTGCAGCAGGCTTCCCGATCAAGGAATACGGTATAACGCCAGAGGATTGCGCACGCATCATTCTGGCTGCGGGAGGTGCATTGTAATGTCTGCAAAGCTTGAATTACAAAACGTTTCGTATTATTACGGAAAGGGAACCGCCTTCGAGGTCAAGGCACTTGACAATATCAATTTCAAGGTGGAAAGCGGCTCGATTACCGGCTTGATCGGTCAT
Source organism: Clostridia bacterium (assembly GCA_017629395.1). Taxonomy (GTDB): domain Bacteria; phylum Bacillota; class Clostridia; order Oscillospirales; family CAG-272; genus SVQP01. Next base: position 7,080 of record JAGBXH010000379.1, read on the forward strand.
ACGGGATCGGGAAAATCTACGCTTGCGCAGCTTTTCAACGGGCTTGAGAAGCCTTATGAAGGCAAGGTGCTGCTTGACGGCTGTGATATTTGGGATAAAAAGTACAAGGGCGCAAGAATTTGCTTCCGTGTCGGTCTTGTTATGCAATATCCGGAATATCAGCTTTTTGAGGAAACTGTGTACAACGATATCGCCTTCGGTCCTCGCAATATGGGGCTTGATCAGGTGCAGGTGGACGAGCGTGTACAAAGCGCGATCGCCTTTGTCGGGCTCTCAAAGGATATTTTGACGCAATCGCCCTTTGACCTTTCCGGTGGGCAAAAGCGTCGCGTTGCAATCGCCGGTGTTATGGCAATGCAACCCGAAATGCTTGTGCTGGATGAGCCTGCTGCGGGACTTGATCCTGCGGGCAGAGCTGAGATCTTTGGCGGGATCCGCCGCTACAGAGATACAACCGGGGCTACGGTCATTATTGTCAGCCACAGCATGGAGGATATGGCAGAATACTGTGATGACATCATCGTCATGCATCGCGGTAAGGTCATGCTTTCGGGTGCTAAGGACGAGATATTTGCGGACCGCCATGCGCTGATTGAAGCGGGACTTGATATTCCGCAGATTGCGCGCGTTATGCATCTGCTTCGCGAAAATGGACTTGATGTAAGCGCGGCAGCCTGTACCAAGGATCAGGCACTTGCCGAGCTGCTCAAGGCTTTCAAACTGAAATAAATATTGAAAAAGGAATTATACCAATGAAAAACGTAGCACTTGGGCAGTATTATCCTGCTCGGTCGCCTTTGCATAAATTGGATCCGCGCATTAAGCTGATTTTGGCGATGCTGTATATCGTTGCAGCGTTTTTGTGTAAAAATCTGTTGGGATTCGGCTTGTTGATCACCTCGGCTCTGCTGCTGATCTTCATCAGCCGAGTTCCGCTCAAGACCGTGCTTCGCAGTCTGCGCCTGATCGTGTTCGTATTGCTTTTTACGGTTGCAATCAATATTTTTATGACCAAGGACGCAGATACCGATCCGCTCTTTTCCTATTGGATATTTGAGATCTACACCAAGGGCCTGTACAGTGCATTATTTATTGCAATCAGGATCCTTTGTATGATCATAGGGACGTGTATGCTGCTGACGTACACGACAACACCGATTGCGCTGACGGACGCGCTGGAGCGTTTGCTTTCGCCCTTACGTTATATAAAGCTGCCTGTTCACGAATTTTCCATGATGATGTCTATTGCACTTCGCTTTATCCCCACGATCATGGAGGAGGCGGAAAAGATCATGGCAGCGCAAAAGGCGAGAGGCGCAGGCTTTACCGAGGGAAATCTGATCAAACGCATCAAATCACTTATCCCCATTCTGATCCCGCTTTTTGCCTCGGTGTTCAGAAGAGCCTTTGAGCTGGCGACCGCCATGACCTGCCGCTGCTATCGCGGCGGTGACGGCAGAACGCGTATGACCTCAATGCGTCTGCGAGCTTATGACGTGGTCATGTGTATTTTGTCAATCGCATTTCTTGCGGGTATCGTATCCTGCAACTATTGGGGTATAGGTTATACGCTTTGATTTTAGTAAATGATTTGGAGGAGAGCCATGAAGCTGTTTTTGCGCTTATCATATCTGGGAACTGCATATAACGGCTATCAGGTGCAGGGCGATCAGCCGACGGTACAGCGTGAATTGACGCGTGCTTGTGCTGAGCTGTTTGGGCAGCGGTGCGACATTGTTGGCTGTAGCAGGACGGACAGCGGCGTACATGCCAATATGTTTTGCGTTACGGTTGCCAAGAAAGGCAGCGATGAGCTGCAGACCTCCATTCCCGAATACCGCATTCCGCTTGCGCTCAATGCGCATTTGCCGGAGGATATTTCCGTTGCGGACGCTTGCTTTGTATCAGGAGAATTTCACCCCAGATACGACGTAAAATATAAGGAATACATCTATCGCATTTATAATTCGCCCACGCGCAGCCCGTTTGAGCGTGACCGTGCATGGCATTACCCTAAGCACCTTGATGATGCTGCTTTGGCGAATATGCAAAGGGCGGCGCAGCTTTATTGCGGCACGCATGATTTTACTTCGTTCATGGCGCAAGGGGCGACTGTAGCGCATGCCGTGCGTACCGTTACGCATGCAAGCGTTTGCAGAAACGGAGACGTCATAGAATTCCGCGTGGCAGCCGACGGCTTTTTGTACAACATGGTCCGTATTATGACCGGTACGCTTATCGCGGTAGCCGAGGGCAAGATTGGCTGTCAGCAAATTCCGGATATCATTGCTGCCAAAGATCGCAGTCGTGCGGGAATGACCGCGCCTGCACACGGACTTTATCTGAATTCGGTTGTATACGAGAACATTCCTAAGGAGACGCTATGAAGAGATGGCAATTCGGCCGCAAGGCCTCGTCCGATGCGGTTGCGCAAAAGGAGCAGATCGATCTGCAAAGCCCGCGTAACGCGTATTACGACACCGTTTCCAATATTTATCACTCGCTGTTTTTGATTTTTCTGGCAGCGCTTTTGGTGTTTGCCTGCGTTTCCGTGCTTTGCAATCTGGAGCTTTTCACATATGAAAACTTTTATTATCTTGCCAAGGATATCGGTGCTGCGTCCGATCTGCTTTCGGGTACGGGAAACATCATCAATTATGAAACCTCGGTGCGCAATCAATCCTTTACTCTGTATCGCGGCGGACTGGCTGTAGGCGGGGATTCGGGCTTGCAGCTCTTTACCGCGACAGGCAGGGAAACGCTGAATACTTCCCACGATTACGTTCAGCCCGTGCTGCATGGATCGCAGCGCTACTTGCTGGTCTACGATATCGGCGAAAAACGCTACTCTGTGTATAACTCGTTTGTCTGCGTGCATCATGAGGAAACGGATTATCCGATTTTTGCGGGCGCGACCTCTGATTCGGGATACTATGCCGTCGTCAGCGAAAGCTACGAGCACAAGGGCGTTGTCAGCTTGTATAACGATCGCTTTGAGCTTGTGAACCGATACAACCGAACCGAGATGGTGACCTGCACCGCAATCAATCAATCGGGAACCCGCGTTGCCTTTGCAACTGCGCAAATGCACAACGGTGCCTATACCTCTACCTTGGTCATTGCCGTTCCGGGCAGTGCCGAGACCAACGTGGAGATGCAATTTGACGGCTTGTTTGCCTACAGCGTTTCTTTTATTGATCAGCACAGGCTGCTTATTGTCGGAGATACGGCGGCGTATATCGTGTCCGTGGATGACGGCACGAATATTTGCTCGATTCCATATGCGGGAATGCAGCTTTCTTACGCCCATTGTGATCAGAGCTATACGGCATTGCTGTTTTCGATCAATCCCGTGACCGATTCACAGCGTCTGATCATTGTGGATAAAAATGGCAAACTGCTTGCGGATTTTTCCTTTGAAGCGGGCATCTCTCAGCTTTGCGTACAAAATGACTACGTATTTTTGTTGACGGAAAGCGGGATCGCGCGTATTGAGCCGCAATCCTCTGAGTATGATTTTATCAAATGTACGACGCAGGGCAAAACGCTTTTGATCCGGGATGGAGACGAGGTGCTCTTGTGCGGAGGACAGAGTGCGGTCTATTATCGATTTGAATCACGCTGAATTTATATATTTACCACAGTGAAGGAGGAGTTACGTTAAATGGTCATGTGTTCCAATTGCCACAAGCGTGTGGCGGTGATCTTTGTAACGAAATACGAAAATGAAAAAAAGGTCAGTAAGGGCCTTTGCATAAAATGTGCGAAAGAAATGGGAATTCCCATGGAGAATATGCTCGGAGATCTTTCCGGCCAGCTCGGCATTTCCCCGGATCAGCTGGAGGATATGGAGAATGAGCTTAACAACATGTTCCAGAACAGTCAGCTGCCCTCGGAAATGGACGATAACGAGGATGGCGGAGCACCGGCGATCGACCTGCCTAAGCTGTTTGGTCAGGGCGATCGTGAGGACGATGCAAACGACGGGCATGACGTGATTCCCGTTTCCTCGGATGGCGAAAAAAAGGATAAAAAGAAGCAGAAAAAGAACGAGAAGAAAAAGGGCTCGGATTATAAATTCCTCAATACCTACTGCCGCCATCTGACGGAGCATGCAAGGCAGGCAAGACTTGACAGCATTGTGGGCAGACATACAGAGCTTGCACGCGTCATCCAGATCCTTTGTCGCAGACAAAAGAATAATCCCTGCCTGATCGGTGAGCCCGGCGTCGGTAAAACAGCCATCGCGGAGGCACTTGCGCTGCGTATTGCAAGCGGTAACGTGCCGTATAAGCTCAAGAATAAGGAGCTTTACCAGGTGGATCTGACTGCGCTGGTTGCAGGCACGCAGTTCCGCGGTCAGTTTGAGCAGAGAATTCTCGGACTTTTGACCGAGGTCAAGCAAGCGGGCAACGTTATCCTTGTGATCGACGAGGTGCATAACATCGTAGGAGCCGGCGGAGGCGAGGGAAGCATCAATGCTGCCAATATTCTTAAGCCTGCACTTTCCCGCGGTGAGGTACAGGTCATCGGCGCTACGACGCTGACCGAATACCGCAAGCACATCGAAAAGGATACTGCGCTTGAGCGTCGTTTCCAGCCCGTTACGGTTAACGAGCCGACGGTTGAGGAATCGGTTGAAATGCTGCGCGGCATCAAGCATTATTACGAGGAATATCATAACATTACCATTCCCGAGGACGTGCTCAGACGCGCCGTCGTATTTTCCGAAAGATATATCACCGATCGCTATCTGCCCGATAAGGCAATCGATCTTTTGGATGAGGCTGCCAGCGCGCTTTCGCTCGCCAGTGCTCCGCTGAATGAATCACACGAGATTCGTGATCAGCTGCTGCTTCTCAAGGAGCAGCGCGAGGAGCTGGAGAACGCGCCTGCGGATCAGGAAAAGAATGAGCAGCTGCGTTACGAAAAGATTGCAAAGATCAAAGCAACCGAAATGCAGCTGGCGGAAAAGCTTGCGGTTCTGGAGGAGGACTGTAAAAAGGTCGTTCTTACGCCCGACCAGCTTGCCGAGGTCATTGAGATTTGGACGGGCATTCCCGCCACTACCATTAAACGTAATGAATACGAGAAGATTGACAGCCTTAAGACAAGACTTCAGAAAAAAATTATAGGGCAGGATCATGCTGTAGAAGCTGTTGCACGTGCCATTAAGCGTAATCGAGCAGGCATTTCCTATAAGCGTAAGCCGGTATCCTTTATTTTCGCCGGACCTACGGGCGTGGGTAAGACCGAGCTTGTCAAAACGCTTGCCGAGGATCTGTTCCAGTCTCCCGAAACGCTCATTCGTCTTGATATGTCTGAATTCATGGAAAAGCATTCCGTGTCGCGTATTATCGGCTCGCCTCCCGGCTACGTCGGATATGATGATGCGGGTCAGCTGACAGAGAAGATCAGACGCAGACCGTATTCCGTCGTACTGTTCGACGAGATAGAAAAGGCACATCCTGACGTGCTCAATATCCTTTTACAGATTCTTGACGACGGCAGAATTACGGATGCACACGGCAAGACTGTGAATTTTGAGAACACCGTGATCGTGATGACCACAAACGCGGGCTCTAACCGCTCCTCCTCGATCATGGGCTTTTCCCAGGATGCGCAGAGCAGTGCGCAAAACAACACGGAAAAGGCTTTGGCAGAATTTTTGCGTCCCGAATTTATCAACCGTGTGGATGAGGTCATTACCTTCAGAAGTCTGAACGAGGCGGATTTTGTCAAGATCGCAGATATTATGCTTGCCCAGCTTGCAAGCGTTTTGTCCGAGCGCGGCTTTGCCTTTGAATGGACGCAGGCTGCCGCTGCCTTGATTGCCAAGGAATCCTTCTCGCAGAAATACGGTGCAAGAAATATGCGCCGCTATATTCAGAAGCACGTTGAGGATGCGCTGGCTGAGATCATCGTTTCCGATTATATGAGTCAATATATCGCTGCAACCGTTTCGGTGCACGACGGTAAAATCAAGGTCAGCTGCCGCTGAGCCGGCAGAATTTGACAGATTTGAAAGAAAGGAGTGTTTTACGTGGCTAACAGAAATGCATGGCATACGATGGATATTGAAAATATCTGCGCAAGGCTTGATACCAACAGTACAAAGGGACTTGGCAGAAAACAGGCGTCGGCACGTGCAAAAAAATTGAATATCCGTCAGCCCGAGGCACTCCGACCGCTGTTTATCCCATCCTCTCAACCGTGGTATAAGGAATTGCTCAGAATGCTGCTTGACCCCATTATGCTTTTGACATTGCTGGTTGCTGCTCTCATGCTGCTTTTTACGGAGCAAGCGCTGGGCGTGGCGATCGTGCTGATCTTGCTGTTGAACGCAGTATTCTGTGCTTTTGCAAATGCCAAGGCACGAAACGTGTGGTGTAAAATGCAGCTGTATTCCAATCCGATGATCAAGGTCATCCGAAGCGGCAAGCTGTTCGTGACGGACGCGCGAAACGTGCTTCCCGGAGACTTAGTAATATTGAGCGAGGGAGATGTGTGCCCGGCGGACGTCAGATTGGAAAAAGGGAACAGCGTACACGTGACGCAGCTTGTGATGGGCGAGACGAAAATGGAACGTCAAAGCGTACGAAAGAGCGGTGACGTTTTATACATGCCCGGGCAGGAGGTCTTCAATCCGCATTGCGAGAATATCGTATATGCCGGATCGGTCATTGAGCAAGGCTTTGCAAGAGGTATCGTTGTCGAAACAGGCCGCTATACGTATATTGGGGCGGTAAACGGGATCGTTCCCGGAACCGAGCAGCCGCAAAAGACCGAAAGCGTTGGCTTTATCAAGCGTTATTTTTCTGTATTTTCTGCCGTGCAGGCGTGTATGATATTGCCCATGACCTTTCTCATGGCAGCCACCATGCGCTACACACTCAGCTTTGCCGAATGCTTTATGATAACGCTTGCGCTATGCTGCACGGTCGTGGTGGAGCATCTTCTGTCGCTGATCTCTATCGCGCGTACGATCGGTATTGATGCTGCAGCATCCGAGCAGCAAAAGGAATCGGTTTGCGTGATCAAAAACAATCAGGCGATGGACAAGCTGTGTGACATGACGGATCTTTTGCTGCTTGATTCCTCTGCTATCAGCGACGGAAGATATCACTTGGAGTCGGTATATGCAGGCGGAAGTATTTATAATCTCTCCGAGCTGCAAAACAGTGACGTGCAGCGTTTGGTAACCGAGCTTTACCTGTACCGTACGGCAACCAGACCCTTGCAGGCATCTGAGCGTGATGCCTTGGATGCAGGGCTGGCAGCACCGATCGACGCGTTGATCAAGCACGTTGCAATTGATACCGCTGCAATAGAGCTGACAAGAGTGAGCTCTTACGTAACCTCTGATGAGGATGTCCTCGTTGTACACAACCGCCTCAACGATTGTGATCACGATATCCTGCTCTCACAAAGCGAGCGTCTGCTGCAATCCTGTACGCATATTGCACACGCCTTAGGCGATAAAGCGTTTGACGACAGCGAGCACATGGCAATGCGCACGCTTTGCAGAATTTACCGAGAATCAGGCTATCGCGTGCTCCTGATCGCCAATAGCCGAAACGGTTGCGTAACGCTTGTCGGTATGCTTGCTTTTGCCAACAGAGTGGGCTATCAATTTGATGACGCCTGCAAGCAGTTGATCGAGTCCGGCGTCAGAGTGTCTGCTTTTATGGATAATACGCCTGAGAACGTTAAGATACTGACCGACAGCACCTTGATTCGGGATCCCGATACGGATATTCTCACCGCAGATGCTGCGCAGGACCTTGATTTGGAGCTTGGAGTTGCCTACGGCAGCTATCGTGCTTATCTCGGCTTTTCCAAGGAGCAGATCGCGCAGCTGATTGAAGGTTTGAAATCAAGAGGCGCAACCGTTGCAGCCTTTTGCGTGGATAACGAGCTGCAGTCTCTGCAGGATCTGTCGGATACCTCAATCACCTGCGATGCCATAGAATACAGATCTCCCAAGGTAGCACAATCATATTACGATAAAATGCCGGTGGATGGCAAGTCCTTCAGCTCACGTGCTTCGCAGAATATGAGACGTCATGCGGATGTCGTATTGCGCAGAGCCGGAGAGCAGGGCGGAGGCTTGCACGGTATACTGACGGGACGAGCCCGCTCCTTTGCCGTCAACTATAACGTTGCCAACATCATGACGTATCTGGTCACCGTTCAATTTTTCCGCGCGGTGTTACTGATCGTGCCTGCATTGTTCGGCACGTATACCTTAACGCCTACCTCGCTGCTGATCACCGGAATATTGCTTGATGCACTGTTTGTCTGGCTGTTTGCGCTTGTAACACCCGATCTCTCCAAGGGCGTCTCTTATCCGATCATGAGAAGACTTGAGAAACCGATCACGTATAATGCAGCTAACGTAATGGGAGCGTGCATCAGTGCGCTGCTTGTGTGGCTTTGCTTTGTCGTGCTGCAGATCCTTGGCTTGACCGATGCTGCGCAAAGCACCGCTTTGGGATTTGTTACGACGTATTTGCTGCAGGGCGTCGTGTTTGTCGTGACCTTGCGCGAGTACGCACAAAAAAAGAAAAAGGGTGTCAATACCGCTATGCTGGTAGGTGTGCTGATTTACGTTGTGACGTTCGGCGCATGCCTTGTGCTTCCTGTCTTGAGGGGGCTGACGGGCTGCACGGGACTGTCCTTGATTATCCCGGCGATAGCGGCACTTGCGTTGCTGATCTATTATCTGACGTATCGGATTCTCAGTGCAAGCGGGTTGAATTTGCATAAATAACGGTATCCCATTCATGATTTTGCTTTCCTGTACATATGATATCAAGGATCAAGGGAAAGGAGAATACATGATGAGGGCATACAGCTTTGCGGAATTATCGCAAAAGGAAGTCATAAACCTCTGTACGGGGGAAAAGATGGGAAGGATATGCGATATTGAGATCAGCGCAAAGGATCATACCGTGATCTCAATTGTTTTGCCCGGGCAGGGAAGTTTGCTGGGGCTGGGAAAGTCAACGGAAACCGTTATCCCTTGGTGCAAAATTGAATGCGTTGGCGAGGATACGGTGCTGATCAAGCTGAGTGCAGAGGAGCAATCTGCCTGCTGTGTCCCCAAACGCAAGATGAAGCATCGATTGTTCGGGGGATAATTGTAAACTATTTGTAAACAATCATTTTCGCTATTGCATATCCGTAACACTTATGATATAATATACGCCGTTGTGTCGGGCGACCGACATAATAATATAAAATACACACACAGGGAAGGCAGGGTACTACCGGTGTTTTCCGTAGCAATAAAAGCTCGGGAAATTGATGCGTACCGAACGACTCTGTGGTGGGAAAACCGAAGGAGGACTAATATGTCTATCATCACAATCAAGCAGCTCTTGGAAGCAGGTGTACACTTTGGACACCACACCAGAAGATGGAACCCCAAAATGCAGGAATACATCTTCACCGAAAGAAACGGCATCTACATCATCGACCTGCAGAAGACCGTTAAGAAGTTCGAGGAAGCTTACGACTTCGTTCGCGAGCTCTCCGCTAACGGCGGCACCCTGCTGTTCGTTGGTACTAAGAAGCAGGCAGCTGAAGCTATCAAGGAAGAGGCTACCAGATGCGGCATGTACTACGTAAACGTCAGATGGCCCGGCGGTATGATGACCAACTTCAAGACCATCAAGAGCTCCATCAATCGTCTGAACAGCCTGACCAAGATGCAGGAGGACGGTACCTTTGATATGCTTCCCAAGAAGGAAGTTGCTGCAAAGCAGAAGGAAATCTTCGACCTGGAGAAGTCCTACGGCGGTATCAAGACCATGGACAGACTGCCTGATGCAGTGTTCATCGTTGACCCCCGCAAGGAAAGAAATGCAGTACTCGAGGCTAAGAAGCTCGGCATTCCGGTAATCGCTATCGTTGACACCAACTGCGATCCCGATGATGCTGACTACGTTATCCCCGGTAACGACGACGCTATCCGCGCAATCAAGCTGATCTCTTCCGTAATCGCTGACGGTATCATCGAAGGCAGACAGGGTGAGCAGCTGACCGAGGCAGCAGAGGTTAAGGCTGAGGCCCAGACCGAAGAGGCTGCTGAGTAATCCCTAATCAAATTTTAAGGAGAATTAAAAATGGCAAACATTACTGCAAAAGACGTTGCAACACTGCGCGCTAAGACCGGTATCGGTATGATGGAGTGCAAGAAGGCACTCGTAGAAGCTGACGGCGACATCGACGCCGCTATCAAGATCCTCCGTGAAAAGGGTGAGCTCAAGGCTGAGAGCAAGATGGCTACCAGAATTGCAGCTGACGGTATCGTTGACGTTTACACCGAGGGCAACACCACCGCTATGATCGAGGTTAACTCCGAGACTGACTTCGTTGCTAAGAACGCATCCTTCCAGGAATTCGTAAAGAACCTGCTTAAGACCATCGTTGCGAACAAGCCCGCAGACGTTGACGCTCTGATGGCTTCCGATTACGTTGACGGCACTTGCACCGTTGAGGCTAAGCTCAAGGAGCAGATCTTCGTTATCGGTGAGAAGCTGAGCATCCGCCGCTTCATGGTTATCGACGGTGTTACCAGCACTTACGTTCACGGCATGGGCTCTATCGGCGTTGTAACTCTGTTCGACACCGATTGCGCTGACAAGGAAGGCTTTGCTGAGTTTGCAAGAAACATTTCTCTGCAGATCGGTGCTTACGTAACTCCTTACCTTGACAGAAATCACGTTCCTGCATCCGTTATTGAGTCCGAGAAAGAAATTCTCATGGCTCAGATTTCCAACGATCCTGCAATGGCTAAGAAGCCCGAAGCTATTAAGGCTAAGATGGTTGAAGGTAGAATTTCCAAGTTCTACGACAACAACTGCCTGGTTGACATGGGCTACATCAAGGACGACGACATGACCGTTGGTCAGTATATCGCTGCTACCGCTAAGGAGCTGGGCGGCTCTATCGCCGTTAAGGCATTCTGGCGTTACGAAAAGGGCGAAGGCATTCAGAAGAGAGAAGAGAACTTCGCTGACGAGATCGCTAAGCTGACCAATAAGTAATTTTGGTACTCCAAAACAGAGCATGGTATCATTACCATGCTCTTGTTTTTTATCATTTCTGCAATTAATTTACAAATACCTGTTTACAAATTGACAAAAATGTAGTAAAATATATTCTGTATAATAATATATCATTTTTGAGGTGATCGCATATGTCTTTCAAACCCGAATATCACAGAATCGTTCTCAAGCTTTCAGGCGAGGCACTCGCGCCTGCACAATCCTCTGACGGCATACTGGATTTTAATAAAATTGAGCAGGTTGCAAAGGTGATCAAAAAGTGCTTGGCGCAGGGCGTTCAGATTGCGGTGATCGTTGGTGCAGGTAACATTTGGCGCGGACGCGTTGGCGGCGGCATGAATCATTCCAGAGCGGATCAGATGGGCATGCTTGCTACTACAATTAACGCTCTTGCAATTCAGGACACGTTTATTAAGTGCGGGATCGATACTGTCGTTATGACTTCTGTCGAAATGCACGCTTATGCAGACTATTATACGGCAAGACATGCAGACCGTGCTTTGAATGACGGTAAAGTCGTGGTATTTGGCTGCGGTCTTGGCTGGCCTTACTTCTCAACCGATACGCCCGCAGTTGTGCGTGCCGCTGAGATTGAAGCAGACGCGGTGCTGATGGCGAAGAACGTTGACTATCTGTACACGGCAGATCCCAAAAAGGACCCGAACGCAAAGCCTATCTACGATATTACATATGCAGAGATTCTTGATAAGGGGCTGAAGGCATTTGATATGACAGCGGTCAGCTTCTGTAAGGAAAACGATATCACAACCTACGGATTTGCGCTCAGCGACCCCGAAAACATTTACCGTGTTGTGATGGGTGAGCAGATCGGTACTAAAATGCATAATTAAAAAATAATATATTTCATATAAACAGAAAGGAACTACATTATGGGCTACAATACCAAGGACTTTGAAGCAAAGCTTCAGAAAAACAACGTTTCTTATGAAAACAATCTGGAAAACATCCGTGCAAATCAGGCAAACCCCAAGCTGCTCTCCAGAATCACCTTTGAATATTACGGTTCTCCCACACCGCTTAACACCATGGCAGATATTCGCGTCAGCGATGCAAGAACGCTGACCATTATGCCTTACGATAAGTCTACGCTTAAGGCGATCGAGAAGGCAATTCTTGCCTCCGATCTTGGCATTACGCCCAATAACGACGGTCAGGCAATTCGCCTTGTCTTCCCGCAGCTGACGCAGGATCGCAGAAAAGAGCTCTCCAAGCAGATCTCCAAGATGGGTGAGGATGCAAAGGTTTCCGCTCGTATGATCAGAAAGAACGCGAACGACGAGATCAAGCAGCTCAAGAAGGACAACGTTCTGACCGAGGATGACGAGGAGAACGCAAAGAAGAAGGTACAGGATCTGACCGATAAGTATATCAAGCAGATCGACGTAATCACCGATAAGAAGATTGCCGACATCATGGCTGTATAACAAAACGGCGGGTCAGTTGACCCGCCTTTTGTTAGTGTGGACGATATGATTGAGAATAATGTGAAAAACGGGATGCGCGTTGAAAAGGGCTTGCGGCATATTGCTTTTATCATGGACGGTAACGGCAGATGGGCAAAAAAACGCGGCATGCCCAGGACATTGGGTCACAAGGAAGGCGTTAAAACCTTTGAAAGCATTGCGAATTATTGCGCCGAGATCGGCTTGGAAGCTGTCACGGTCTATGCCTTTTCTACCGAGAACTGGAAGCGTCCCAAGGATGAAGTGAACGCACTAATGGGCTTGGTGGAGCAGTATTTGGACGATTTTTCAAAGAAAGTCAACGAAATGTCAGTTGAACTGCACATGATTGGTGACATGACAGTCTTTCCGCTCTCATTGCAGGAGAAAATCGCCAAGGTGGAAAAGCTTTCCTTAGGCAAGCCCTGCAAGCTGTGCGTGGCATTCAATTACGGTGGCAGAGATGAGATCGTGCACGCATGTAATGCGTTGATTGCACAAGGAAAGCAGCACGTCACCGCAGAGGATCTTTGTGCTGCGCTTTACACCGCCGATATTCCGGATCCCGATCTGATTGTCAGAACGGGCGGCGAAATGCGCCTTTCCAATTTTCTTTTGTGGCAGGCGGCATATTCCGAGTTTTATGCAACCGACAAGCTTTGGCCCGATATGAAGCCCGAGGACGTAGATGCGGCAATCGAGGCTTTTTATAAAAGATCCAGACGCTTTGGCGGTATTTAAGTTGTGTGAGGTATTTATGTTAACCAGAATCATTTCGGCTATTGTAGCTTTACTGATTTTGCTCCCGGTTCTTTGGTTTTCCGATTCCGTGTTGCTTCCGATCGCAACAGCTTTGGTTGCGATCATCAGCCTTTATGAAATGTTCGGATGCTTAAAGGTCAGACGCAATCTTTGGGTCAGTGTGCCTTTTTATTTGGTAGCTGCATTTTCTCCCTTTGCGATCCGTTATATGACGGATCGTAAGCTGCTGCTGGCTTGCTATGCTGCATGCGTAGGCGTACTGGCACTTATTATGCTGACGGCAAGCGTATTCTCTCACAGAAAGCTGCCTACTTCGCAGACTGCTTCTGCTTATATGACTGCGCTGTATATTATTGCCGCTTTCACGTCTGTTGTGTATGTCCGTGATTCCAGCGATAAGGGACAGTTTTTACTTATCATGATGTTTGCAGCACCGTGGGTGACCGATACCTTTGCTTATTTCTTTGGTAAGGCATTTGGAAAGCACAAGCTGATTCCCGATGTCAGCCCTAAAAAGACAGTTGAGGGAAGCGTGGCAGGCATTATCTGCTGCACGTTGGTGATTCTCGGCTATGCACTCGTATGCTCCCGCATTTGGGGATTGCAGTGTAACTATGCTATTTTGGCAGCATTGGGCGTATTATTGTCCATTGTCGGGCAGATCGGTGATCTTGCTATGTCTGTAATTAAAAGAGAATATAATATTAAGGATTACGGTAAGATCATGCCCGGTCACGGTGGCGCACTTGATAGATTTGACTCGGTGCTCGCAGTTGCAATCGTGCTGGCAGCCGCTGAGATTTTCGTGGATGTATTCGCATGAGATACGAGTATCCTTCTATGATGATATTGGGCGCGACGGGGTCTGTTGGTAAGCAGGCTGTGGACGTTGCGCGCAAGCATAACGTCAGGGTAGATGCCGTCAGTGCCAATAAAAGTGTTTTAGAAACCGAGGACATTGTGCGAATGCTTCAGCCTCGCGCGTGCGCTATGGCAGACGAGCAGAGTGCGCGTGATCTTGCTGTACGCATAGCAGATCTGCCCGTCAGGGTCTATTCCGGCGCGCAAGGAATCTGCGAAATGATCGCACAAACCAATGCGGAAGGTGACAAGCAGGTCGTTTTGAATTCAATTCTCGGACAAGCCGGACTTGCGCCTACGCTTGCAACGCTGGAGGCGGGAAAGCAATTGGCACTTGCCAACAAGGAATCCCTTGTTGTGGCAGGAGAGATCGTTATGCCGCTGGCTGCGCAAAAGGGGATCGACATTCTCCCCGTAGACAGTGAGCATTGCGCAATTTATCAATGCTTGCGTTCAGGAAATAAAAAAGAGATCAAACGCATCATGCTGACCGCCTCCGGAGGTCCTTTTTACGGCTATACGCGTCAGCAGCTTGAGCATGTGACCAAGCAAAGCACGCTTGCGCATCCGACCTGGAATATGGGAGCAAAAATCACGGTAGACAGCGCGACCATGATGAATAAGGGCTTTGAGGTGATTGAAGCCGTTCATTTGTTCGGAGTCAGACCCGAGCAGGTAGAGGTTACCGTGCATCGCGAGAGTATAATTCACTCGGCTGTGGAATATATTGATAATAACGTGATAGCGCAGCTGTCTGTTCCTGATATGCGCTCCTGTGTGCAATATGCGCTGACTTATCCTGTACGCTCAGAAGCGTCCATAGAGCAGTTGGATTGGTTTTCTGTTGGCAGGCTGACCTTCGGCCGCCCCGATATGCAAACCTTCAGCCTTTTGCGCCTTGCTTTTGAATGTATTCAAAAGGGCGGAGCGCTACCTGCTGTACTCAACGCAGCTAATGAGGTCTGTGTTGAAGCCTTCTTGCAGGAAAAGCTGTCATTTTGCGGTGTCATGGATACCGTGGAGCAGGTCGTGACCGATATGCAATCAGTAGCGTGCATGCACTCCTTGGAGCAGATTCTTGAAAGCGATCTATACGCAAGAGAGCTTGCTCGCCAACACTTGAAAAAAATGTAATTTATTATTAGGAGAATTTTACTTGGAAACCCTTTTTGCAATTCCTGCGATCAAAACCGCTATTTATATCCTGCTTGCAGTGGTCATATTTGGGGCGTTGATCTTAATTCATGAGTTTGGGCACTATCTGACAGCAAGACTTTGCGGCGTGACAGTGCACGAGTTCGCGCTTGGTATGGGACCGCAGATCTTTTCGCGCGTTTCGAAAAAGAGCGGAATTCGTTATTCGATCAGACTGTTTTTGATCGGTGGATACGTCAGCATGGACGGTGAGGATGGTGAATCGGCAAATCCCAATGCGTTCTGCAACAAAAACGTTTGGAAGAGAATACTGATCATTGTTGCGGGAGCAGGTATGAATCTGCTGCTTGGCTTTATAGCAATGTTTATTTTGACAACGGTAACCATTGCAGGAAAAGACGGAGCGTTGCTTCCCACCAATATCGTGGCTGAATTTAATGAAAATGCGACATCTAATCAAAACGGAGAGCACGGACTGATGGTCGGTGACCGTATTATTACCGTAAATGGCTTTCCCGTCTTTACGGGCTACGACCTGATTTATGAGATCACCAATAGTGCTTATGAGCCGGTTGATATGAAAGTCATCAGAAATGATAAGATCGTTTCGCTTAAAGACGTGAAATTTCCGACAACAGAGGAGAGCGGTGTAACTTTTGGCTCATATGACTTCAAGGTATACGGAAAAACTCCCAACATTTTCAATCTTGGACTCTATTCCATTAACAGAGCTACCTCAACGGTAAAAATGGTATACGATTCACTCTTTGATCTGCTGACGGGCAGGTACGGTGCCGAGGCGGTTTCGGGACCGGTAGGCACGACAGAGGTGATCGGTGAAGCCGCCCAAAAGGGTGGAGATACCTTGCTTTATCTGGTCGCCGTTATTACCATTAACCTGGGCGTTTTCAATCTCTTGCCGGTTCCTGCATTGGACGGCGGAAGGCTTTTATTCCTGATCATTGAATTGTTCAGAGGAAAGCCGATCAACAGAGATCTTGAAGGCTACGTGCATTTTATCGGCATTATTATTTTGTTTGGCATTATGGCACTGATTTCAGTAAAAGATATTATAGGACTATTCTCATGATTGATTATCAAAATATCAGAAGAAAAACGCGCGCTGTGCACGTCGGAGGAGTGGTCATAGGGGGAAATTCTCCCATTTCCATTCAGTCCATGACAAATACGGATACCAAAAACACACTCGCAACCATTCAACAGGTGCGTGAATTGGAGCAAGCGGGATGTGAGATTGTGCGCATTACCGTCCCTGACGCAGAAAGCGCCGAAACTATATCTGCGATCAAGCATGCCGGTATTCGCGTTCCTATCGTGGCGGATATTCACTTTGATTATAAGGCTGCGCTTGCTTGTGCAGAGCGCGGTGTGGATAAGATCCGCATCAATCCCGGCAATATCGGGGATGAGGATCGTATCAAGGCTGTCGTTAACGCTTGTAAACGCGGAGGCATCCCGATCAGAATTGGCGTCAACGGTGGGTCTTTAGAAAAGCATATTCTTGCAAAGCACGGTGCACCTACGCCGCAGGCACTTTGTGAGTCGGCAATGTATCACGTGTCATTACTGGAAAGATATGATTTTGAGGATATCGTGATTTCTATCAAGGGCTCGTCTGTTGAGCAAATGATCAAAGCAAACCGACTGGTTGCCGAGCGGTGTGCCTATCCTATTCACATTGGCGTTACCGAGGCGGGAAGCGAGCAATACGGTATGATCAAAAGCGCCGCAGGCATCGGTGCGTTGCTTTGTGACGGTATCGGTGACACAATGCGTGTATCCTTGACCGCTGATCCCGTAAAGGAGGTTTCTGCCGCCAAGAGCATTTTGAATGCGCTGGAGATCAAGGGACAATGCGGAATGAACATTGTAAGCTGTCCTACCTGCGGACGCACCAAGATCGATCTGATTAGCCTTGAGCAACAATTCAGAGAGGCTGCTGAACGTGAGGGGCTGCTGGATTATCCGATCCGCGTTGCACTTATGGGCTGCGTTGTAAACGGCCCGGGTGAAGCGAAGGCGGCAGATATCGGCATTGCAGGCGGGAAGGGCGAAGCCCTGCTGATCTCGCACGGCGAAATTATAGCAAAAATTAAAGAAGATGAAGTAATAAAGGTCTTGATCGAAAGGATCAAGCAAATGAGGAATAACAGTTAAAGAATTATAATCGTCGAGAAATATAAAGTTTAAAACACGGAGTCTGAAATGAAAAAGACGTTTCTTGAAATATTTTATAAATATCACCCCGATACATATACGGAAAAATTACTTTCGACCATTACAGACATCAAGCTGATGGCGGACAAAGAGCAAAAGATCATTGAGGCAACGGTGCATTTCCCGAAGCTGGTGGATAAAGCGGAGCTTTATCGCATTCAGGAGGAAATCTGCAAGGCGTACGAGCTCAACAGAGTCAAGCTGCTGCCCAAATATCCTGCCGAGCTGTTCAGTGCAGATTACGTGCCGCAGCTCTTGATGGAAACCGAAGAGGTAGGCATTGTTGCAAGAGGATTTTTCCACAGATATAAGTACAAGCTGGATCAAGGGGTGCTCACAGTAGAACTGCCCGTGATTGACGCGGGCATTTTGCTTATGGAGGATGCCCGAACACCGCAGATCATGGAGAATATTCTATTCTCGGAGTTTGGCATTCATATTCGTGTGAAAATCGTGCATTCCGAGGATTTTCACGAAAGTGAACGCAGCGAGATTCTGCAACGACAGCTTGAGGAATTGGATAAGCGTCTGGCAAAGGCTGCCAAGGAGTATGATCAAGCCAAGGCACAAGGCGGTTTTTCTTCCAAAGCGCCCGATCCGCAGGGGATCGAGCAGCCTGCGCTGCCGCGAATCCGTTCGGTTTACGATGAGGATCCCACCCCGATTATACTGGATGGTATATGCAAGATCGGACACACGTCCTATGATATCTCAAGCATTGAGTACGTCATAGGCGATGCCTTCGAGATAAAGCCTACGCCGATAGCCGCTTTGGACAAGCCTGTGCGCAATGCGGTTATTCTCGGTGAAATCTACGCATTTAACAAGGAGCGTAACCGTACGGGAGAAAAGTTCAATCTTAATTATTGTATTACGGACGGAAACGCCTCTATAGAGATCAAATCCTTTAACGTTGAGCCGGAGGAATCCGATGAGATCTGTAAGGTTAT
Source organism: Clostridia bacterium (assembly GCA_017629395.1). Classification (GTDB taxonomy): domain Bacteria; phylum Bacillota; class Clostridia; order Oscillospirales; family CAG-272; genus SVQP01. Next base: position 25,584 of record JAGBXH010000379.1, read on the forward strand.
TTCCAACGGAGCGGTGGTTGCATTAAAGGGATACGCAAAATACGAAACCAAGAAATCCAAGGATGGCAATCGCTCCGAAGGACCTGATTGCCTGTTCTACCCGACAGAGTTTGCCAAGATCAAAAAGCTGGCGCGTAAGGATAATGCCCCTGTAAAGCGCGTTGAGCTTCATCTGCATACACAGATGTCCACCATGGACGCATTGATCCCGCCCTCTGTTGCCGTCAAGCAAGCAAACAAGTGGGGGCATCCTGCTGTTGCCATTACCGACCACGGCAACGTGCAGGGTTATCAGGATGCCATGCTGACAGCGGAAAAGATCGGTCAAAAGGTCATCTACGGCATGGAGGCTTATTTCGTTAACGATACTGCGGGAGCGGTTACCGGACACTGCGCGTATACTCCTTACGATGAATGCATCGTGTTCGATATAGAAACGACCGGTCTATCTGCAAAAACCTGCAAGATCACCGAGATAGGCGCTGTGCGCATCAAGCAAGGAAAGGTGCTGGATACCTTTAACACCTTTGTTGATCCCGAGGTGCCTATCCCGGAAGAAATCGTCAAATTAACGGGTATCACCGACGACATGGTGAAGGATGCCCCTAAGGTCAAACAAGCCTTAGAAGCGTTTTTTGAGTTCATAGGCGATGACGACGGAGCACCTGCCAAGCTGCTGATCGCACATAATGCAAGCTTTGATATCGGTTTTATACGTCATTATGCGCAAGAATGCGGCATGGAGCTGCGTAATCCGTATCTGGATACGGTAGCACTTTCACGATTCCTTAACCCATCACTCAACAAGCATAAGCTTAATCTGCTTGCAGAGCATTATAATCTCGGTGATTTCAATCACCACAGAGCAAGTGATGACGCGGAAATGCTGGCGCACATCTATTTCAAAATGTGCGAGCAAATGAAGTCGGCAGAGATTTTGTCCTTTGAGCAGCTTTGTCATGAAATGACGGTCAGCTCTGATCCGCTAAAATTAAAGCCTTATCACCAGATCCTGCTTGTCAAGAATGCTACCGGCTTAAAGAATCTTTACAAGCTGGTTTCCATGAGCAACCTGCAATATTATCGCAGAAGCCCCCGAATACCCAAAACCCAGCTTGAGAAGCACCGTGAGGGTCTGATCATAGGATCTGCATGTGAGGCTGGGGAAGTGTTCACCGCTATTCTTGAAAACAAGAGCGAGGCTGAGTTGGAGGAGCTTGTCAGCTTTTACGATTATCTTGAAATTCAGCCCATTACAAATAATATGTTTTTAATCGACGAGGGCAAGGTTGCGGACGAAGAGGGATTGCGAGATCTTAACAGACGCATCGTGGCACTCGGCGAGCAGTACAATAAGCCTGTTGTGGCAACGTGTGACGCGCATTTTCTTAATAAAGAGGACGGCATTTACAGAAAAATTCTGCTTTGCGGTCAGAAGTTCAAGGATGGTGACCGCGATATCTTCCTCTACTACAGAACCAC